>CAZTYG010000258.1:0-3736 GCA_964617445.1 uncultured Blastochloridaceae bacterium | reverse complement strand
ACGTCGAGTGGCGACGCGCCGTCTCGCAGCACGACCACCGCGCACGCGCGCTCGCCCCGCTCTACCCGGAAATCCACACCGACCTGCTTTGCTGCGGGGTGTTGTTCCACGACAGCGGCAAGCTGTGGGAGAACGACTACCCGGAGCGCGGCTTTCAGACCGAACCCAACCGCACCGGCGAACTCATCGGCCACATCTCCATCGGCATCGAATTCGTCAACAAACTCTGGCGCGAAACCGCGACCGCCCACCCGGAGGAGTTCGACCAGGCCACCCCGTCCTCCGGAATCCTGCGCGACCACCTGCTGCACCTAGTGGCCTCGCACCACGGTATGAGGGAATACGGCTCCCCGGTGACCCCCCGCACCCCCGAGGCGTGGATGCTCCATCACATCGACAATATCGACGCCAAAATCGAGATGCTCCGCCGGACCTATGCGGAGAAAAGCGAGGTCGCCCCCGGTCTCTACGAGGCGCGCCGGCCGTTGGAAGGCCACGCGGCGACGCCGCTCAAGCTCCATCAATCGTAAAGCAGGTAAGGCTCGCGGGCCTCGCGCCAGCGGTCCTCGAAGGCTTTCCACGTGGCGGCGATGGCGCGGGCGTCGCGCCCGGCCAGCCAGGCCCGTCGATTGGCCGTGCCGCCGTTGATTTTATCGAACAACGCCAATGCCTCCGGCTTGGTGGTTTGAAAGTAGTTGCGGTTGTTATGGAGTTCGCGCAGGACGTCCAGCGCGTGAAAGTTGATCTGCAACAGCGAGGCGCGGGCGCGGGGGTCAATGTGCAGCCGCGCGCCATGAAACGCCACATGACGAAAACGTCCGCTGGTGGGATGAAACCGCAACGGCTCGAAACGAACTCCAGAGATGCCACACGCATTCATCCGGCGGCAGAATTCCGCCGGGTCGAGATTCTCCACGGCAATGACTTCGAAGGGATGGGAGTGGACGTTGGCACCGTTGGTGATGCCGAGGTCGCCAAGCAACCCGGTGGCGGTATAGCCGTATGCCGAGGATGCGTGCGGGATGTTGGGTGATGTCGGCACCCAACGGAGGCCGGTGTCGGCCCAACTCATCGTGCGCCGCCAGCCTTTCATCCGATAAACGGTCAGACGGCAGGGACGGACCAAATAGTTGCGATTGATCCACAGCGCCACCTCGCCCACGGTCATGCCATAGACATAAGGAATATCATACTGGCCGACAAAGGACCGGATGGAGGAATCCACGCCCCCGCCCTCGATGCGTTCGCCACCCAGCGGATTGGGCCGGTCCAGCACCCAGACTTCAATCCCGGCCTCCGCAGCGGCTTCCATGACCAGTCCCAGAGTGCTGATGAAAGTGTAGCTGCGCGCACCGACGTCCTGAAGGTCGTAGAGTATGACATCCAACCCACGCAACATTTCCGGCGTTGGTTTGCGCGTCGTGCCGTAGAGGGAATAGATGGTCACTCCCGTGCGGGCATCAGTGCGGGTGGCAACATATTCGCCAGCCGGAATATCGCCGTCGATGCCGTGTTCGGGGGCGAACAATGCCGCCAGCCGGACCTGCGGCGCGGCGTGAAGAATGTCACGGGTCCGGCGTCCGGCGGCATTGACCCCCGACGGATTGGTCACCAGGCCGACACGTTTGCCTTCCAGCCCGGCGAACTTGCGGCTGGCCAGCGAATCAATACCCAATTGAACGGAAGCATTCGAAACCGGCTGGAGCAGGAAGAGACAAAGAATGCCGGACAGCCAGATTCGTGAAGACACATGCGCAAAGTGACCGAAAAACCCATCCCCGGCAAGCCGGGATACTACGCCCGGACCGGCTCGCGCTTCCCAGGCTGACAGCTCAGATGGGTCCAGGTGACAAAGCCCAGCAGGATCAGTTCGGCAATGACAAATGCCAGCACGTATGGAAAACCGCCGGTGCCAAATCCGTAACTGTGCAGGCCGGTACCTAGAATGAAGTTCACGCCATACCATGCCATCAAAATGGTTTGAAAGCCGACCACCGCGCCGAACGTGAGGCCGAATCCACCCCACCATCCGGCGATGCGCCCGTGCAGCACTGCCAGATAGGATAAGAATGCGATCAGCGCCCACGTCTCTTTCGGGTCCCACCCCCAGAACCGGCCCCAGGAATAGTTCGCCCACACCCCGCCGAGAATCGTCCCGGCACCCAGCAGCAACACACCAATGAGCAGGGTGCGATAAAGATAATTGAAGAGCGCGGCGCCGACCGTCCCGCGTGCCAGGATTTTGAACATGATGATGTGGGCCACGCCGAGAGCCAGGGCAAAGGCGGCGTAACTGGTGGTGATGGTCAGCACATGGATGACCAGCCAGAAATTGCTGCGCAGCACCGGCACCAGCGGATGAATCGCCGGGTCCAGAATGGTCGGTTGAGTGTCGGCCAAAATCAACGACAGCACCGCGACCGGCACCGCCGCCAACAGGAAATACCGCGCGCGGTATTTTGCCTCGAATACCAGCGCAAAAAGAATGACGCCGAAGGCCAGCCAAATGACGGTCTCGTACATATTGGTCACCGGGGGCCTTCCAGAGATGATCGTGCGGGCAACAAAACCCGCGCACATGAGCAAAAATCCCGTCAGGGCAAAGCCCCATGCGATCCGATAACCTGCCTGCTGCCCAGCCATCGACGTGACCACCAGCGCGAACCCGGCCAACAAAAAAGCCATCCACGCCAGCCGGAAGGGATGGAATTGCAAATAGGCGTGCTCCAACGCCATGATTGACGCCGACGGATACATCTCCGGCACCAGTCCGGCGGCCTCCTCGCGCCAACTGTCCAGCGAGGCCGACCATGCCGCTTCGTCGCCTTCACGATACGCCCGCACCATCGATTCGAACGACGCGCCCAAGGTCTGCAGCCGCTCCTCCTCAAAATAACGCGGCGCCTCGATCACCGGCAACCATGTCCCCGCATCGCGGGTGGGATGCGGGATCAGGCGAAAGGCACCGCCGGTCAACAGTGTCTGGAACACCTCCATGCGAAACCCCGTCTGCCGCACCGCCTCCTGCATCCGGTCCAGGTCCGCCGCCGGGTCCCGCTCCCGCAACGCCATCACCGCCTCCAGTTTTTCTACTAACACATCGTTCTTGCTCAGCTCCTCCAGCGAGTAATGCTTGCGGGTGATGTCCGTGCCCATTTCCTCCAGCAGCGGGACATAATCAACCAGAATCACCGGACGCCCCGACCAAACTCCGGGTCGCATCCAGATATCCACCACCGATTCCATCGGCGACCACTTCACCCGGTCCTCGTCGCGCCAAACCGAGCGTCCGTGCACCGTGCTCCAACTGTCGCGTGCGAAAGCGTAGAACGGCTTCTTGCGGCCCATGTGCTGCACCGGAACGTCCTCAAGCGGACGCAGGTTCAACTCCGTCGGCGCGGCGGCGGCACGTTCGATGGCAAAAGGCCCTGCCAACGCGGCCAGCGCCAACAACCACAGCACAACTCTCCCGCCCATATCAGTTCTCATTCGTTTCCATTCGTGTTTCTTCATGTGCTTGCGTGGTTTCTTTTCCATTCATGTCGGAGGGCCTGCCGCCATTGCGGGGTTTGAGATAAAACATGATGAACATGCCCGCGCATATCAGAATGGAACCCACCCACTTGAACAGCCAGCCCGGATCGTAAAGCACTTGCAAGGAGGTCTGATCCAGGTCGTTGGGGTCCCAGCCCGCCTGCGAAAACTTGTGGTTCCATCCGGTCAGCGCCCCCCACCA
>CAZTYG010000257.1:0-3741 GCA_964617445.1 uncultured Blastochloridaceae bacterium | reverse complement strand
GGGCTGAACCAATCGCTCAGATCACCCAGCTTGTGCAACCACACATTCATGAACGTACTCCCGGTAAAATCGGAGGCGGCGGAGGCGCTCCGGCGTTGTTCAATTTGTCCACCAAATCCACAAACGCATCCTCCAACCTGCGCTGTTCGCGGAAAAAGGCCGTGACCGGCAGACCCGCATCCAAAGCCCGCTTGAGTATCACCGGCACCGCCTCCTCATCCCCGCACTCCAGTTCCAACAGTGCCCCATCTTTGCGCTCCTCAAGAAACGTCACATCGGGCTGCAGCAGGGCCCAGGCACGCAATGGCTCACGCCCCGCCGCCGTGGTTTTCACCATGTAGGCGATTTTATTGTCGGGGCGCGCGTGCAGATTGTTGAGCGATTCCGGACTGCCCTGGTGGACAATCCGTCCGTTGTCGATGAACAGCAGGTCATCACACATCTCACCCAGCTCGGACAGGATGTGGGAGCTGATGAAAAGCGTCTTGCCTTCGACTGCCAACAACCGGACCAGATGCTTGAATTCAATCCGCGCCTTGGGATCAAGCCCCGCCGCCGGCTCATCCAGAATCAACACATCGGGATCATGCACCAGCGCACGGCCCAGACAGAGCCGCTGCCCCATCCCTTTGGAAAGGGTGTTCATGGGCCGCTCGGCCAGCACATCCAGATCGGTGAACGCCATGACCTCATCAACCCGCCGCCGCCGCTCCGCACCCTTGTAGCCATAAGCCCGGGCAAAAAAATCCAGATACTCCCACACGGTCATGTCAGTGTAAGTGCCGTAATAATCCGGCATCCAGCCCAGTCGCCTGCGGGTCTCCTGGGGATGGATCAGCGTGTCATACCCCGCCACGCTCACCGAACCGGCATCCGCGTTGTCGAGCGTGGCAATCACCCGCATGGTCGTTGTTTTGCCCGCACCATTGGCACCAATGAAACCAACCACATGGCCTTTGCGGATATGGAACGAGACGCCGCGGACCGCCTGCACCGCGCCAAAATTGCGCTGCAATCCCTCGACACTTAGAATGATTTCAGCTTGTTCCATGGCAGTGTCAGGGGGTGCGAACCACCACGCCTCCCACATGGACCACACGGTCATTCTTCCAGTCAATCCGCTCATGCGAGGCCAGCAATCCCTCCGCCCGACCGGATGCCGAGGCAAAGAAGTGCGGGCCGTTGTTGGTAACCCGCTTCAAATGCCCGGATATCACCGTGCTCTGCGGCTCAACCTGCTGCCGCCACCATGCCTCGAATTCCTGGCTTTCCGCAAGCACCGCAGACTGCGAACGTCCGGGCTGCAAATCCACAACCTTCCAGATCACCTGCTGCGGGTCCCGATAAAACACCAAATCAAGCGGATACTCGAAGGTGGAGAGCAGCAACGGACCATCGTCGCCATTGGAACCGGATACCTCGATGCGTGCGCGCGTCGAGGCCACCTTTTTCGCCCAATGGGAATGGCGCGTGCGGCTTCGGAAAAACGCACCGCCGAGCCGTCCTCCCGCCTCATGGTTGAACTGCTGCGACCGCTCGCTCACCCCGGCGTCCAGATTCCTATCCTGGGTGAAAAATGCCGCCGCATCCACCCGGAAACGGGCGTCCGGCATCAGTCCGGTCTGGCTCACTTGACGCTGGTACAACACCGCCCGATTCTCCTCCGGCTGGTGAACCCACAGCGCCAGACGCCGCCCTTCCCCGCCGATACCGTCCTGCAACAGAATCAACACCGCCAGCAACAGCGTAAAGACCAGGGAAATCACAGGAATGGTGATCAACAACAAAAAGCGGCGCGACCCTCGGGAGAATACAAAAAAATTGAACGGACCCACCACAGCCGTGAACAGGATCAGCAGCAGAATATATATCCACGCATGGACCACCCGTCCTGGCAGGTCCTGCCACAGCAAGTGTCCATCACGATCACCAGTCAATTGATTCCACAGCGACTGCTGCTTGCGAAATTCCTCCGCTGGTTCCGGTCCCCGCAGGGTGGTTTCGTCCATCAAGGCAAGTTGGTGGATATAGCCCAATCCATACACCATTCCGGAAGCATTCGGACGACCCTGAATGCCGTGCAGTGCCGCGGTGGAATCTTCGGTGGCATAAAGCACCACGCGGCCACCGGTGGCCACCCATTCCAATAACGCCCGGCGCACATGACCCTCCAGCTCCTGCCATTCGGAATCTCTCATGCCAACAGCCGCCATCCCCGTGTAACCACGCCAATCGGTCGGCAGGAAAGTCGGCTCGAACGAAGCCAGCGTCCAAAATTTACCATCGGAGGTGTTCAACTCCGCGGCATTGGCCAGATACAGACTGCTGCTCATCGCATAGGTCGCCATGGGGACGGCATGCTCGCGGTTCAAATAATTCGTGTAGGCGCTCTGCGCTGCCACGCCATGGCCCTCCAGTCTCAGCGTCAGGTTGCTGTTGCCATGATGTCTCCCGGATTCCGCATAGACCATGGCCGGCACCAGTATCTCGAACTTGCGCGACCTCCCCGCCTCAACGGCCAGCGGAAACGAGGCTGTCTGGGTGGTTTGCGGATTGTTCCAGCTGCCCAACTGCGAATGCAATATCCATCTGTGGTCGCGCGTGGTGCCGTTCTCGATTTCCACCCAGATCGGAATGTAACCGGATACGGGCAACTCACTGAACGGGCTGATGACACTCACCTTGATGCCACTGTTGGAGGTCGTGTTGATGCCGTGCAATTCCTCGCGTCCATGCGCAGCCGCACCCAGCATCCACAAGCCGCACAAGCAGGTCGCCATCAACCCGAATCTGAAAACCCCTGGGTTCATGGCGTGGTTACCAGCGCCTCCGGAAGGTCTTTTTCCACGGCCGGCACCTCTGCCAACAACTCCGCAACCACGCTGCCCCCATCGTGGCCATCGAGCTTTGCGCGGTGGTTTAGAATGATGCGATGGCGCAGGACCGCCCCGGCGACGGCGGTGACATCCTCAAAGCCGGCGTGGATTCTGCCCTGCAACAGCGCCCGCGCCCGCGCCCCGGCAGCCAGCGCCAGCGCCGCACGTGGACTGGCCCCGTAACGCAGATGCTTGCGTGCCACCTCCCCGCTCTGGGTCGCATCCACCAACCTGGCTATATAATTGATGATCGCCGGCGCCAGAAAAATACCGCGTGCCAAAGCGGTCATCCGCGGCAGCTCCACGCCGCCGTCCAGCACCGCCCGCACCTCCGCCTCCTGTCCCACATGGCGATTGGAAATGATCTTTTCCAGCACCGGCACCGAATTGTGATGAATCTCCAGCTTGAACAAAAACCGGTCCAACTGCGCCTCCGGCAACGGGTAGGTGCCCTCCAGCTCGATCGGATTCTGCGTCGCCAACACAAAGAACGGCAACGGCAACGCATGGCGCTCCCCCATCACCGTCACATGCGCTTCCTGCATCGCCTCCAGCAAGGCCGACTGCGTCTTGGGCGAGGCACGGTTGATTTCGTCCGCCAGCACCAGATTGGCGAACACCGGTCCACGCTTGAACACGAAGCGCCGGCCTTCCGGCGTTTCCTCCAGAATGGGATTGCCGGTGATGTCGCCGGGAAGCAAATCCGGCGTGAACTGAATCCGGCTCGCCTGCAGGCGCAGGATTTTTGAAAGACCTTTGACCAGCTCCGTTTTGCCAAGCCCCGGCAACCCCTCGAGCAGCAAATGTCCCCCGGCCACCAGCCCGGTCAGCACCGTGGCGATCAGTTCCTCCTGGCCGAACAGCA
>CAZTYG010000256.1:0-3794 GCA_964617445.1 uncultured Blastochloridaceae bacterium | reverse complement strand
AGGTGGAAAACCAGCAGCCGCTAGGACTGTTTTGGCCGGCACTTTCCGGAGAGGGTTTTGAGTTTGCGCAGTTCGGCGTTCTGGCGGCGGATTTTCTCGTGTAATTTTGCCTGAGAATGGTCGGATGAGGTGTGCTTCTGGATGAAAAGGCCTTCCTGTTGGAGGAGCAAGCCGCCGGCAACTCCGGGATGGGAAGTGAAGGAGAGCGCCAAAGAGACGGCGGTGACCGGTTCTTCCAGCGGAAATGCATCGGCTTGTAGTTCGCAGCGGATCGGTGGCCATGATTTCAGCCAGACCAGGCGGGTCGCATGATAAAGCGGGATGACTCCGGTGACGGAATCGAACATTTCACGCAAAGGAACTCCGGACAGGACGGGATTGTCCAACCGTGCCATTTCCAGATCGATGGCTTGAATGGTCAGCACGCCGGCGGGTGCGGAGATTTTCAATACACAAGGGGGGCGTTTGGCTGGAAGTCGGAGTTTGACGACGGTTCTGCATCCCGGCGCGGCCAGGGCGGAATTTTGTGCGAGAATCGTTCCGTCCGCGTCGCTGAGTTCTAGGGTAATTTCGGCATTTTTTTCCTCGGGGAAAGCATGGCCATTACGGGACATGGCTTGTTCGGCGAAGTTTAGGGCGCAGGGGAAGAAACCGGAGGCGATCATGGCGGTATCGCTGCGCTTTCCGGTGTGGCGCAGCGGGCCACCCCTGTAGGCAAGGGGGTCCTGGATGGCTGGGGGAAGATGGGACAAATGAAGATAGGAAGGGAGCAGTTGGTGGAATTGGCGGTGAAAGTTGTCATAGTCCCGCATGGCCGGTTCCAGATGCCGCAGATAAAAGGTGCCCACGGGCGACTCAGGGGAGCGGTCCAAGAAGTGCTGAAGATAACCCATGGAGAGCTTGGCGAGATATTGTCCGGGACTGCGCAGGGAGAAGTGGGCGAGTTTCCATCCGTCCCAGATTCGTGCGTCAATCATTTCGCCGCGGCGCAGTAGGAAGTGGTTGCCTTGGCTCACTTTGATGTTGGGGTCCAGGGCAAATTCCTTATGGACGAACACTTTGAGGTGGTGGCGGCGGTCACCTTGGTTTTCCGGTTCGGCTCGTAGGCGGTGGCGAATACGAATCACCGGGTTGATCTCATCTTCCACATCACCGGGTTGAGGGCAATAGGTGGCCCACTCGGTAAGCCAGACCTTCGCCTCGTCGGCGTCCGGGCATGTCAAGGGGCCGGGCGGACAGGAGAGAAATTCATCCGCATCAAGCAGAATGATCCAGTCCGCGCCATCGGCGGCGGCTTCGCGCATGAGGCGGGTCATTTTGACTGCTTGGTGTTTGCCGATGGAATCGTCACGGTGAACCCGGACCGGCAGGCCTTCCGCCACCAACGCACGCAGGATGTCCGCGGTGTTGTCGGTGCTGCCGTGATCTATCAGGATGAGCCTGTCGAGCAGGGCCAGATTGTGGCGGACAAAAGCCTCGATGACATCCCCTTCATTTTTGACGCAGCTGACTCCGGTAACGATCATGACATCTCCAGAGATAGGGCCAAAAACTTGACAGGCAAGAAAGGCAATTATTTTCACCCTGTTCCGGCGCGCTTGCGATCGTAGTCTTCGAAGAATAGCAGCAGGTCGCCTCGGATAAAGTCGTTGATTTCCGCCGGCTTGTTTCCGGGCCAGTGCATCACGACGGGCGGGCTAGTGCGTTCGAGCAGGTGTTCCACCTGGATGTGGGAGGTGTCATTGATTCCTTCCGGGTGGACGATGAAATCCGCGTCGGCTGCGTCGAGCCGGTCCAGCACTGGTCCCAGCATCAAGGTGTCCGCGTCGAGGTGGAGATATTTTTGGCGGGATATTTCGAGCAAAGGTTCAAGCTTGGAGAATCCGGTGCCGAAGTTACGAATCTTTGTGGGCTGCAGATCGACGTTCCATCGCTCCAACAGGCCGGTGCAGTCGAAATCCCCGCCATTGGCATCTTTGATGAGTGTGACAGGCACCCGGGGATACCAGTAGCGGATGCTGGCAATGCAGAGTTCGGCCAGATGAAAATCCCCTTTCCATGTGGTCACATAGATGCGTGAAATCTTCCGTTTGTGCAGGAAGGTGGGGATCATGGCCACGACGTTGTCGCTTTTTGATTGGTGGCACAAGCTGGAAGCTGCCGCTCGCGGGGGTTATGAATGGTGGGGATCAAGAGTAGGCGGGGGGGGCCATAGCACACAACGCCTCCCACTTCCCGATCTTTATTTTTAGCGCGGATTCTTGCTTCGTTCGTTTGACGATTTGATTTACGGCCACGGACGAATCGCAGCCCACCTCACGTGCCAGATCGTTCAAGGGGGAGTCATTCCTGTAGGTTGGTCCACCGCCCTCCTTGTTCAGAGCGGCACCTTCAGACCTTCGGCTTCATGCTCCAGACCCTCCCATTCTACCGCTTCCACCCATCCTGCCTCACCCGTTTGAAGCAGTGCGGCGGGGATCGAGGATGGTGTCGGCGGCTTGGGGCAGTTGATTGGGGTAGTCCAGGCTGTAATGCAGACCGCGGCTTTCGTGGCGTTTTTGGGCGGACTGGATGATGAGGCAGGCGACCAGGGCGATGTTGCGCAGCTCGATGAGGTCGGGAGTTACTTTGAAGTTCCAGTAGTAGTCGCGGATTTCGCGTTGGAGGATGTCAATGCGGCTGGCGGCGCGTTCGAGGCGTTTGTTGGTGCGGACGATGCCGACATAGTCCCACATGGTTTGGCGGACTTCGCGCCAGTTGTGAGTGACGACCACGAGTTCGTCGGGGTCGTGAGCATCAACCTCCTGCCAGGCGGGAAGCGTGGCGGCGGCTGGAAGCTCTGCCAGTTCGGCGGCGGCCTTGCGGGCGGCGCGATGGGCGAGGACAAGGGCTTCGAGCAGGGAGTTGCTGGCGAGACGGTTGGCACCGTGGAGGCCGGTGCAGGCGACCTCGCCGACTGCGAAGAGACCGGGCAGGCCGGTGCGGCCGTCGAGATCGGTAAGGACACCGCCGCACTGGTAGTGGGCGGCAGGGACAACGGGGATGGGCTGACGGGTAATGTCGATGCCGAGGGAGAGGCAGTGTTGGTGGATATTGGGAAAACGTTCGCGCAGGTATTCGGCGGGGCTCGAGGTCATGTCCAGAAACATGCAGGGGGCGCCGGTGCGTTTCATTTCGGCGTCGATGGCGCGGGCGACGATGTCACGGGTAGCCATCGGACCGCGGGTGTCGTAATCATGGGCGAATTCGCGTCCGCTGGCATCGACGAGTCGTCCGCCCTCGCCGCGGAGGGCTTCAGAGATGAGGAAAGGACTGGTGAGGGGGTGGTAGAGGAGGGTGGGATGGAATTGGATCATTTCCATGTTGGCAACGGCAACGCCGGCGCGCCATGCCATGGCGACGCCGTCGCCGGTGGCGATACCGGGGTTGGTGGTGTAAAGGTAGCATTTGCCGCAGCCGCCGGTGGCGAGGACCGTGGCGCGGGCGCCAATGGGGACGACGCGTCCGGTTTCGGTGTCGAGGGCGAAGACGCCGAAACATCGGCGGGGGCCGGGCAGTCCGGCTTTATCGGAGCGCAACAGATCGATGGCGATATGGTGCTCGATGACACGGATGTTGGGGTGGGCGTCGATGGCGGCGAGCAGGCCGCGTTCGACCTCGCGCCCGGTCATGTCGGCGGCGTGGAGGACACGACGTTTGCTGTGACCGCCTTCCTTGCCCAGATCGTAACCGCCGGGCGGGCCGCCGCCGGCGTCGCGCTCGGAGAAACGAATGCCCAGCTCGATCAACTCGCG
>CAZTYG010000255.1:0-3803 GCA_964617445.1 uncultured Blastochloridaceae bacterium | reverse complement strand
TCGCGCCTTTCACCATCTCCAAATCCACGGCACCGACCACATTCCCGCTGGCGGCTGCCTCATTGCTTCCAATCACGTCAGCTTCTTCGATCCGCCCCTGCTCGGCTGTGCCGCTCCACGCCACTTCCACTACCTGGCACGCAAAACCCTCTTCACCCCGCCGGTCATGGACAAAATCCTGCCCCGGATCAACGCCGTCCCCATCGACCAGGAACGACCCGACATGGTCGGCCTCAAACGCATCATCGCTCTGGCCAAAGCCGGTGCTGCCGTTGTCCTTTTCCCCGAAGGTGCCCGCAGCTTCAACGGCATTCTCCAACCCGCCCAACCCGGCATCGGCCTCGTCATTGCCAAGTCCGGAGTCCCCGTCGTCCCCGCCCGCATCTTCGGCGCCCACCGCGCCTGGCCCCGCGACGGCAAACCACACCCGTTCACCCCCATCGAAGTCGTCTTTGGCCCGCCCATTCATTTCAAACCCACTGCCTCCAAGGACCGCGATACCTATAAAAAAATCGGCGACCATGTAATTCAAGCCATCGCCGCCATCCAGCCCGTCAACCTCCACGGCACCCCCGAATCCCAAAATATTGCCAGCCCCGATGCTTTCGCTTAACTGATGGGCATGTCGATTCTCTCCGACCTCCGCATCCGCCCGCGCCGACTCCGCCGCACCCCCGCCATGCGCGCCCTTGTGCGGGAAACCATCCCGGCTCCCGGCCATCTCGTCGCCCCTCTCTTCGTCCTGCCCCCCGGCTCCCCTTCCCAACCCATCGACTCCCTGCCCGGCCACCAGCGCCTCCACCCCGACGACCTCCTGCGCGAATTCGAAGAACTCCGCACTCTCGGCATTCACGCCTGCGCGCTTTTCCCCGTCGTGCCCGCCGAACTCAAAAACAATTCCGGCACCCACGCTTGGGACGACTCCAATTTCCTTCATGCATTGGTCCCGCGGCTGAAAAAACAATTCCCGGACATGGTGCTCTTTCTCGATGTGGCGCTGGACCCCTACACCACCCACGGTCACGACGGCGTCCTTGGGGCCGGCGGTGATGTGGACAACGATGCCACCGTCGAAGCCCTCGCCCGCATGGCCATCGCCCAGGCCGCCGCTGGCGCGGACTTCGTCGCCCCCTCCGACATGATGGACGGCAGGATCGGCGCCATTCGCTCCGCCCTCGACCGCGCCGGCCACACCGGCACCGGCATCCTTTCCTACGCCGCCAAATTCGCTTCCGCCTACTACGGCCCCTTTCGCGACGCCGTTGGCAGTTCCCTCACTGGCGGCTATCTCGACAAACAAACCTACCAACTCCAACCCTCCAATCCGCGCGACGCCCTGCGCGACGCCCTGCTCGACGAGGCTGAAGGCGCCGACATCCTCATGGTCAAACCCGCCGGTCATTACCTCGACATCCTCCACGCCCTCCGCGACCAAACCCGCCTTCCCCTCGCTGCCTACCAGGTCTCCGGGGAATTCGCCCAAATCCACGCGGCCGCCCGCGCAGGCTGGCTCGCCCTCGCCGCCGCCCGCGACGAATCCCTCCTCGCCATCCAACGCGCCGGTGCCGACATCATCTTCACTTACTTCGCCAAAGACGCCGCCCGCGACTGGTCAAAAACCTGCTGATCCCGCCATGTGGTCCAAACCCATCATCCCCTACATCGCCCCCTTCGCGCTGCTTCTGCTGCTTCTCAGCCTCGGCGGTCACCTGCCCGGCGGGCGCTACACCGTCTATCCATTGCTCCTGCTCTCCGGTGCCATTCTATTTGCACTGCTCTGGAAGCGGCTCCCCTCCCTGCGCCCGAACCGTCCGCTGGCAAGCGTCGCCCTGGGTCTGGCGGGCGCGGCGGCGTGGATACTGCCCTACCCATGGCTCACCACCGTCGATCCCGCCACCGAACGCGCCTACGACGCCGCCTTCGCCTCCGGCACCTGGATGTTTCCGGCCCTCATCGCCGCCCGCCTCGCCGTCTTTGTCCTCATCACTCCCTTCTGCGAGGAAATTTTCTGGCGCGGCTTTCTCATGCGTTACCTGATCCGTGAGGACTTCACCGAAGTGAAGCCGGCGACCTATACCCATTTCTCATTCTGGGGCACCACCGCCGCCTTTGTTCTTGTCCACGCCAGCGAATGGGGCGTGGCTATTGTCTTCGGCATCCTGGCCGGCTGGTGGTTCCTGCGCACCGCAAATCTCGGCAACGTCATCCTCCTCCACGCCATCACCAACCTCGCCCTCGGCCTCTACGTCATCGCCACCCGCAATTGGTGGATGTGGTGAACCGCTCCCCGCGCGCGCTGGAGGGCGACGCGCCGCGGAGCCGGACGACAGCGTATCGTGTGACTATTTCCCCTGGCATCAACCCGTGATCCATTGTAGCGGCGACCTCCGAGTCGTCGATACCCCCACACTCCGTTCCACCACTCCCCCGACTGCTTCCCCTACCCCAACCGGATCGCCGCGAAATGCCTGCCGGTGCTCCCTTTCTCCATCCGGTAGGAATAAAATCGTTTCGAATCCGTCCCGGTATTCAAACCGCAGTCCGCCCATTGGATTCCCGCCGCAGCCGCCTGCCGCGCCAGCGCGGCGGGAATGTCCAATTCATAGTGCGGCGGACGTATGCACGGCCCCAAAAAACCCAGAATATCGGCTGCGGCACAGCCAAATTCCTGTTTCATCAACCCGACCCCCGTGCTCAAAATATCCGCTTCCGTCCCTTTGCGCCCGGAATGCAGCAACCCCACCGCCCGCAACCGCCGGTCCACCAGATATATCGGCCCGCAATCCGCCACCCGCACCACCAACGTCACCCCGGGTCGACCGGTCACCAAGCCGTCCGCCTCCCGCTCCATTGTAACATCCCCCACATCATCCACCCGCAACACCTCCGCCCCGTGAACCTGGGTCACCTGGACCACCTCCCGGCAGGAAAGTCCCTGCCGGTTGAGGGCGGCAACCGCCTCACCAATCCCCGGCCACGGCGGATTTTCCCTTAGTGTGAACCCATGTTCCACCCCCGGCATCTTCAGTTTGTCGAATTGCATCATCCATTGGTTATAAAAAAAACAATTGCCCCAGCAAGGATTCCTCATAAGGTTTTTCTCCTTTACAACACACAGAAACCATAAGGAGAACTCATCATGGATATCAATCTACTACATTTGGCCGTCCCCGCACTCGGAGCATTTGGCCTCTTTGCCGCTTTTCTGATCTACCGCTACATCATCAAGCAACCCGCCGGAGAGGGCAAAGTCGCCGCTATCGCCGAAAAGATCCATTCCGGCGCCATGGTCTTCATGCGCCGCGAGCTCAAAGTCCTGGTGATCTTCACCCTTCTCATCGGCGGTGCCCTGATCTTTAAAGACTGGCAGGAAGCCATCGCGTTCTTCCTCGGTGCCATCTGCTCCTCGGTAGCCGGCTTCATTGGAATGTATTCCGCCACCAAGGCCAACGTGCGCACCACTGTCGCCGCCCGCGATCAAGGCGCTGCCGCCGCCCTCAACATCGCCTTCTTCGGCGGCTCCATCATGGGCCTCACCGTCGCCGCCATGGGCCTCCTCGGCCTCGGTGGACTCTTCGTATTCTTCGGCTCCACCGAACAAGACGCCCACATCATCCACGGCTTCGCCATGGGTGCTTCGCTCGTCGCACTCTTCTACCGCGTAGGCGGCGGCATCTTCACCAAGGCCGCCGATGTCGGTGCCGACTTGGTCGGAAAGGTCGAGGCCGGCATTCCCGAAGACGACCCACGCAACCCCGGCGTCATCGCCGATAACGTCGGCGACAACGTCGGCGACGTCGCCG
>CAZTYG010000254.1:3565-3805 GCA_964617445.1 uncultured Blastochloridaceae bacterium | reverse complement strand
TTAGGGCTAGAGGTGCTCACCCAACTACAAAATGATTCCCCCGTCCCCACCCAACCCGTGGAAACCGACAGCATACCCCCGCCAGTCGCGGAAGTCCCCATCACCCCAACCCCGGAACCCATCGCTTTCGAAGAACCCGCCCCCCCACCGCCCGCTGAAATTGTTCCGCCACGGGCGGAGATCGTTGAGACCCCGGTTCTCGAACAGGTCCCGGAGCTGGCACCCCCCGACACCATGGAA
>CAZTYG010000254.1:0-3555 GCA_964617445.1 uncultured Blastochloridaceae bacterium | reverse complement strand
GGTCGGCGCCAACCCTGTTGTTGAGGATCCGAGTCCTGCCTCCGCGGACGTGGAAACCGTCAGCAACATCAATGGCGAAGTGATCATGGAAATTCCCATTGCGGTGGAACCACCCGAACCCATCCGACCCATCCCCGTCGCCCCTTCCGCAAGCCAATCGACCCCCGCAACCCCCGCCTCACCCGCACCGGCCCGTCCCGCACAGACCACCACCAATCTCGAAGGACTACGCGACTACTCCCGCATCTACGACATCATCAAAGAGGGCGAAAACCAACAATTCGCCGGCGACACCCAACCCGCCCTGGAAAAATACCTGCACGCCCGCGAACAACTTCTGGCCCTCAAATCCCAACACCCCGACTTCCAGCCCTTCATCGTTGATTACCGACTACGCGACCTGCAGCGCCGGATCGAACGCCTCAGCGCCGCGCCGTCCGAATAGCAATCCAGTGTCGCCACGGTTGTTGCTCAGCCCGCGCGCAAAAACGCCTCCAGGCGCGTGAAGCGCCGCTGGGCGCCGGTTTCGCGCACCGCGCGCTCCAGCGCCCGCCGCTGCCCGACCAAAACCACCATGCGCCGACCGCGGGTGACGGCGGTGTAGATCAGATTGCGCTGCAACATCATGAAGTGAGCCATGGCCAGTGGGATAACCACGACCGGGAATTCCGAACCCTGCGCCTTGTGAACGGTCACGGCGTAGGCCGGGGCAAGCTCGTCCAGCTCGCCGAAATCATAAACCACCTCGCGCCGTTCGAAACGAACGCGCAGTTCTTGGTCCTCGGTATTCAGACCCGTGACCCGCCCAATGTCGCCGTTGTACACCTCCAGATCGTAGTTGTTGCGGGTCTGAATCAGCTTGTCCCCCATGCGAAATGTCCAGCCGAAGCGCTCCACTCCCGGTGTTTCCTCACGCGCGGGGTTCAGCAGTTTTTGCAACTCCACGTTCAATGCCCGCGTGCCGAGCGGGCCGCGGTTCATCGGACTGAGCACCTGGATGTCGGTCAACGGATCGCAGCCCAATCGTTTGGGCAGCCTGCGCGCCGCCACCTCCAGCACGGTCGCTGCGATCGCTTCCGGATCCTCCCGCTCGATCCAATAAAAATCACGCACCTCGCCGTCCTCCTCTTTGTCGGGAGTCTCCGGCATTTCACCTCCCAGAATGCGGTGGGCGTTGACGATGATCCGGCTGTCGGCGGCCTGGCGGAAAATCTCGCTGAGCCGCACCACCGGAACCCGTCCTGAGGAGATCGCATCGCCCAACACCCGTCCCGCCCCCACCGAGGGAAGCTGGTCCACATCCCCCAGCAAAAGCAGGCCGGTGTTTGCGCCAAGTGCCCGCAACAGACGGTCCATGAGCGGCACATCGATCATCGACGATTCATCCACCATCACCAACCCGGCTTCCAGCGGGCGTTGCTCGTCGCGCCCGAATCCGCCTCCAGGTTTGTATTCCAGCAGACGGTGAAGGGTGAGCGCCTCACGCCCTGTCACCGCCGCCATTCGCTGCGCCGCGCGCCCCGTCGGTGCCGCCAACAGGACCTTCACCTTTTTTGCAGTGAACACCTCCAACACCGCCTTGAGCAGCGTCGTCTTGCCCACACCCGGCCCGCCGGTCACAACCAATAAACGCTTGCGCCACGCCTCCTCCAAGGCAAAGCACTGCGCGCCGGCCAGCACCACGCCGGTCCGCTGCTGCACCCATGCCAACGCCTTGGGCACATCGATCTCCGGATAGTCCGGCGCCCCATCCGCAAGTGCGGCCAATCGCTCCGCGATTCGTTGCTCCGCCTCATGGAGTTCCAGGGAGGCAATCCATGTCCCGTCCCCCGCCTCCTCGCGGGCTATCTCCCGTTTGCGCACCATCTCGGTGCGGAACGGCTCCAACACCGTGCGGTCCACGCCCAACAACTCCACCCCCTGCTCCAACCACATCTCCTCCGGCAACGCACTGTGTCCACGACCCGCAGCCTCATACAGCACATGCACCAACCCCGCCCGCAACCTGCCGGGCGCGTCCCCGGCGATACCCAGCCGCCCGGCCAGATCGTCCGCCGTCTTAAATCCGATCCCCGCCACGTCGCGCGCCAGACAATACGGGTCTTTCTGGATGCGCGCGATCGCCTCCTCCCCGTAGCATTTGTAAATCCGCATCGCCCGCCCCGTTCCCACTCCGTGGCTGTGCAGAAAAATCATGATCTCCCGCAGCGCCTTGTGCCGGTCCCATGACTCCTTGATCTGCTTGCGCCGCTTGGGCCCCACACCCTCGACCTCCTCCAGCCGTGCCGAATACTTGTCGATCACCTCCAGCACCTCCACACCGAATTTTGCGACCAACCGGGCGGCGAACGACGGGCCGATGCCCTTGATCAACCCCCCGCCCAGAAAACGCTCGACCCCTTCGACCGACTGTGGCGGGGCGGTCTGTATGTTCCGCGCCTGGAATTGCAGGCCGTGATCGCGGCTTTGTTGCCACCTGCCCCATGCCTTGATTTCCTCCCCGGCCGAAACCGAAGCCAGCTGTCCCACCACGGTCGCCAACGCCCGTTTGCCCTCCTGCTGCACCCGCAGCACCGCGAATCCTGTCTCCGGATTGTGAAATGAAATCCGTTCAATCCGTCCGGACAGCGTTTCCGTTTGCTCGCTCATGCGTGCGGCCGGACCCTCACGGTTGCCACGCGGCCAGCAGGCCGCAGTTGACCTTCTCCGCCGCATCGGTGCCAAGCATCAGGCGAACGATCTCCAGGGCGAACTCCAACGTGGCCCCGGCGGCGATGCCCGTGATCAGCCGACCGTCCACCACCACCCGTCCCCCCACCGGCTGGGCCGTGCGCAGCTCTGCCGCCGATCCCGGATGAATCGTGAAGCGCCTTTCGACCAGCAAACCTGCCCGGTCCAATACCAACGGCGCCGCGCAAATCGCCGCGATCCAGCGCCCCTCCGCCGCCTGCCGCTCCAGCATCCGGATCAAGCCCGCGTGCGCCGCAAGATTGTCCGCTCCCGGACGACCACCCGGCAGCACGATCAAGTCGAACTCCCGCTCCAACACATGGTCCAAAATCACGTCCGGCACATGGGTCGTCCCCCGCGAGGCCTCCACCGGAACCGTCGGCAACCCCGCCGTCACCACTTTCATGCCCGCCCGCCGCAGCACATCAACCGTCCCGATCCCCTCGATCTCCTCGAACCCCTTCGCCAATGGCACCAACACATCCGGATTCTTCATCCCCCCAGTTAAGCTCCGGCCACCGCCGGTGGCAACCTTGTGGTCCACACGACCTGACTCAGATCGTCTTGCCAACCTCCCCCACCCCGTCACAGCTTCCCATTGAAAAATCGGCCTCCAGATTCGAGAGGCCGGGAGGGCGGGGCTTCGCACCCGCCGGGGGCAAGCGCTCGTCCAGAGCGCAGGGGGGGCGGAAATCCGGGTTGACGCAGCGGGGGCCTTGCGTCCATATTTCTCGTTCGCCTGCCGCCTTGCGCGGACGGCCACCGGGCAGCCGTAGCTCAATTGGATAGAGCATCTGACTACGGATCAGAAGGTTTGGGGTTCGA
>CAZTYG010000253.1:0-3806 GCA_964617445.1 uncultured Blastochloridaceae bacterium | reverse complement strand
TGGCCTTTGTGGATCGGCTTGGCCCTCAAGTATATCGTTCGCTATCGCGGACGGTTGTTGATGGGGGTGTTTTTTGGCGCCCTGTATGCGGCATTCAGCGGGGTGATCGTGCTCGGTGCGACGGAACTGGTCGGCAGGCTGGGAGGAGGGTCTGAAGAGGTGCCGGGTTCCGTGGACCCGGTGGCTTCCGTGGGTGGGGGATGGCTTGCTGATGTGAAGGCGCGGGCGGCGGAGGTTTACCTCGTGGCGGACGACTGGTTGCCGCGAAAAGGCCGGGAACTTGATTGGCGGCAATGGGTGGGAGGCCTGCTGTTTCTTCCGCTCCTGGCTTTTGTCAGGGGGGCTCTGAGTTATATCAGTGCCTACTGCTTCAAATGGTCGGCGGAGCGGATCATGGCGGATCTGCGCCTGGAGTTGATGGAAAAGCTGCAATCGCTGTCGCTGGACTACTTCAACTCCGCCCGCCGCAGCGAGATCGTCGAGCGCATCACTGTGGATTCCAAACAGCTCTACATGTGCCTGCAAATGAGTCTGTCGGAAGCGGTCAAGGAGCCGTTGACGCTGGTGGTGCTGATCGGGACACTCGCCGTGCTGGATTTCAATTTGACCATGTTCATTTTGATTTTTCTGCCTTTGTGCCTGGTGCCGACCATGATTCTGGGCCGCAAGGTGCGTATCGCCAAAAAACAATACCGCAAAGCCAAGGTGGCGCAGACCAATGTGCTGCTGGAGGCGCTGGGCAATATCCGTGCGGTCAAGGCGTTCGCGCTCGAAGACCGGCAATTGGAAGATTTCCGGCACTTCAACGAACGTTCGGTGGGGCACAACATGCGCTCGACGCGGGCCACCATCCTGCTCAATCCGGTGATCGAATCGCTGTCGATGATCGGAGTGAGCGGCATTTTGTTGTATGTGGTTTGGTCGGGATTGGAATTGAAGGATTTGGCGGGTTTTGTGACCGCGTTGATTCTGGCATTCGGTCCGATCAAAAAACTGGGCGGGGTGCATCTGCGTTTCCAGGCGGCGAGGGTGAGTCTGGAGCGGTTGCAGGAGACCATGGAATTGGAGCCCACGGTGCGGGAGCGTCCGGGTGCGGTTGAGCCGGAGCAGTTTTGTGGGACGATCCGGTTCTCGGCGGTGGGATTCAGCTATGCCGAGCTGCCCGTGCTGAGGGGTGTGGATTTGGAAATTCCGTTCGGTCAGCGGGTTGGCATTGTCGGCCCCAGCGGCAGTGGCAAAAGCACCATGATCAATCTGTTGGGCCGGTTCTATGAGGCATCGTCGGGGGCGATCCTGCTCGATGGACACGATATCCGTGATGTGAAGCTTTCCTGGTTGCGTGACCAGATGGCCTTTGTGGGCCAGGAGGTGCTGTTGTTCAACCGGACGATTGCCGAGAACATCGGCTTTGGGCGGCCAGGTGCGACCCTTGATGAAATCCGCGAGGCGGCGAGGCTGGCCTGTGCGGACGAGTTTATCCGCACCCTGCCGCAGGGCTATGACACGGTGGTGGGCGAGCAGGGCTATCTGGTATCAGGGGGGCAGCGTCAGCGTTTGTGCATCGCGCGCGCCCTGCTGCGCCAGGCCCCGATTCTGGTGCTTGATGAGGCCACCGCCTCGTTGGATTCAAAGATCGAGGCCGCGGTGCACCAGGGGATCGACTCCCTGGAGCGCAACCGGACCATTTTGTGTGTCGCCCACCGGCTGGGAACCCTGCGTCACTTCGACCGGATTCTGGTTCTCCAGGATGGACGGATCGTGGAGGATGGATCGTTTGCCGCGTTGTTGCGCGGCGGGGGATTGTTTGCGGCGATGGCGGCGCAGCAGGGGGTGGATGGTGGATCATGAAGGGTGGCACGTTGATTATCCAGCGCAAGCAGCTGGGGGATTTGGTGTTGACCCAGCCTTTGGTGGAGCGGTGCGCCGCTGATGGACCGGTGGTGTTGGACGCGCCGGAAGCCTTTGCCCCGTTGGTGGCATTGATGCCGGGAGAACCCCGGTTGCAGGCAGCTTGGCGTCCGGGACGTTGGGAACGGGTATTATGCCTGGATGCGGGGGGGCGCAGCTTGCGACGGTTGCCGGGACGCTTCGCCCATATAAAACGAATTTTTGCCCACAATGCCGCGCAGCGGCGCTGGTGGGGAAGGCTGCTCGGGGCTCATTATGTTGAGGCGTCAAGCAAGCAACTCTATCGAGCCCGTGCGTATTGGGAGATGGGTGTTACTGGGGAGGGGGTGTCCGTGGGTGCGGGGGAGGGGTTTCGTCCTCCCCGGTTGATGTCCCCGCCGGATGAGTGGATGCCACAGGAATTCGATGGCGAGGAGGCCTATGTATTGATCCATCCGACAGCCGCCTGGCAACGCAAGTGCTGGACCGTGGAAGGTTGGCGTGCGGTGGTGGCGTGGCTGCTGGAGGAGCGGCGCATGCGGGTGGTGCTCACCACTGGTGCCCAAGCATGGGAGGTGGAGCATGGCCGGTTGATTGCGGTGGGGTTTGACCGGGTGTGCAGCCTTGCCGGGCGGACCAGCCTGAAGGGTTTTCTCTCCGTGGTGTCGCGGGCCAGCGCTTGCTTGAGCGTTGATGGTGCGGCGGCGCATCTGGCGGCGGCATGGGGCAAGCCTTCGTTGGTGTTGTTCGGGCCGTCCTCGCCGGTTCATTGGCATCATCCCCGCGCTGGCAGTGTTTGCCTGGATGCTTCATCGCTTCTCGGTAGAAAACGCACCCAAGCTGCGGAAATTCCTGCGTCTTCCGTATTGGAAAACCTTCCGGAGGTGGTTGGGTGAAAGTGCTTTTTGTACACGATGGGAAAATGAGCGGCCACGGGTTGGATTTGGTGGTGGAACAGCAGCTGCGTGCACTCGGTTCAGCAGGGATTCCTGTTACTTTGGTTGCGCGCGGTCCCTCCCGCTTGCCCTGCGTGCAGGACAGACCCATGCGCCTGACTCCGGCCAACCTGCTCAGCTGGGCCCCGTCGGCCGATTATTATTGTGCGCAGCAACGCTGGTTGGGGTGGCGTGCGGCGCGTTTACTCGATTCCGGGCACCATGATCTTGTGCTTGCGTGGCAGCGCTGTGCGCTGGAAGTTTTCACCCGTGCCCGCCAAGTGGGAATTCCCAGGGTGCTTTGCAGCGCCAGCGCATTCGCGTTCAAGGACTCGCTCGAGGAGGTTCCTAGATGGCCCCGCATGGGTAATGCCCATTTGCGCGGTGAATACAACCTGGCGAATATGATACTAGCTCCGTCTGAGCGGGCGGCGGAAACCTATGTGCAGCAGGGGCTGCCTGCGACCAAAGTGCGTGCCATTGGCCGGGGATTCGACCCCGCCGTTTTTTATCCGTCGAACCCCACCCCGCCCGGGTTTCGTGTGTTGTTCTGCGGAAGACTTTGTCGGCGCAAGGGGGTGGAACAAATACTTCGATCCTGGGATGCTGCGGCGCTTGCCAGTGCGGAATTGTGGCTGGTCGGCTCGGTGGATCATGAACTTGATGATTTTCTTTCCGGTTACCGGGACAGGCCGGGAATACGCTTCCTCGGTTTCCGCGCGAATGTTGCGGAACTGATGCGGCAATGTCACGCGCATATCATGCTTTCCAGCGTGGAGAGTATGGGCAAGTCTCTGATCGAAGCTGCGGCTTGTGGTTTGGTCAACATCACAACCAACCAGGTTGGCTTTCCGGTGGTCCACAAAAAAGACGGCCTGATTGTGGAGCGCGACAATCCCGCCTCGATCCGACAGGCCCTTGAGCTGCTTTACAGCGATCCGCGGGAGCGGGAACGCATGGCCCGCAACGCCTTTGAAAAGGTTC
>CAZTYG010000252.1:0-3810 GCA_964617445.1 uncultured Blastochloridaceae bacterium | reverse complement strand
GCCGGGTGTGCCTGATCCTTGAGTTGAGGGGGGGCGTTGGCCGCGTCCACCCGGGCCGCTACCGCTTCACATCGGTGGAAATCTTCGGTCCTTCTTTGCGACCGAACAACCCGCCCAACATGCCCGCCTTGTGGTCTTTGGGGACCGTGTCGGCCTTGATCGGCTCTTTGATCGCGCCGCTGCGAACCCCCAGATGTTGCGGCAGGATACGGTTCTCCAGGATGATCTGATTGGCGTGGCGCAAACGGCGGCTCAACTGCTGCGCGATTCCCAGCAATAACTGTCCGCCCGCCGTCGGAGCCTGTTCGAAATACTGCTGGAGCGATTCCACATCCAGGCTCCATAAAACCGACTTCGAAATCACGCGCACTGTCGCGGAGGCCAATCCCGGCTCGAAAATGCTGATTTCACCGAGGCATTCCCCGTGGCCCAGCGTGCCGAGAATCACTTCCTTGCCCGCTCCGGCCGTCGCCACTTCCAATTCCCCGGAAACTACAAAATACAGCCGGTCTTGGTCGGACCCTTCATGGATCACCACTTCACCGGGTCCGTATTCCCCGAAGATGCCGAAAAATTTCAACGCTTCCAGACTCCTTTCGTCCAGGTAGCGGAAAATGCCCGTGGCTGTCAGCATCGCCATTACATCATGTGTCTCGTCCTTTCCGTCCATCGAGCCAGCATAAACCCGAATCTCGACATTTGGCAATCGCCGCGTTTGCCCATCCTCCACAGAGGTCCGGGCTCGGATCCATGAAATTGGGCTTTCCGGGCGGGGGGCGGGAGCGCATGATGTGCGCGTGTTGACTGGCGGCAGATTATCCCCGGAAGCGCGCAGGGTTCGCTGGATCGGCGGCGGGGCATTGGGATTGTTTTTATTGGCGGTGGCGTTGCGCAATCCGTTCACCACGGCGCCGTTGCTGCCGCAATGGTTGCATATTTCGTATTGGACCGGAGTGGCATGCCCGTTCTGCGGGGGAACGCGTTCGGCTTGGCTGGCGTTGCACGGACGTTGGCAAGAGGCGTGGATGATGAATCCGCTGGGCGTGATGGCGGTTCTGGCGTTGGGACTTTGGGCTTTGGCTTGGCTGATGGAGGCGGGAGCGGGGCGTCAATGGCTGCGCCAGCCCCGTTTCGGCGCCGGCTGGTGGGCGGTGGGCGCGGCGGTGCCGGGCCTTTACGTGGCCGCATGGTGGCTTAAGGAAATCGCTTTATGAAACAATGGCACTATGGCAAAGACGGCCGGATCGCGGGTCCGGTGGGTGAAGAAGAAATCAAGCGCATGCTGGCCGCGGGTGAACTCGGCCCGGAGGATTTGGTGTGGCATGAGGGGATGGGCGACTGGGAACCGTCGCGCAAGCATTTTGGCACCGAGGCCGCCGCATCGCAGGACGTGCAGGTGCCAGGAGCGGAGGGCGATACAAAGCCCGGAACAGGAAAATTGGATATTGGTTCTTGTATTCAGCGGGCATGGGACACGATGTGGCGGGAGCCGGTTATGGTGATCGGCGGGGTGTTTCTGGGCTTGGTGGTTTCCATGTTGCCGATGATTCCAAATCTTTTGTCCCGTGTGCTGTATGAGATGGGCACGAATGTGGATAGCGGGCAGCAGCCCGTGTATCTGGTCCTGGGGATTGCGATGTCACTTCTGCAGATCGTGCTCTCGGTGGTGATCACGCCGCTCATCACCTGCGGGATTTTCGTGCTTCTGCTGCGGATCGCCCGCGGCGGGCAGGGAAAGCTGGAGGATTTGTTCTCCTTTTTCCGGGTGAAGCCCGGCGGTTGGGCGGTGCTAACTTATCTGTTGATGATGGTTTTTGTTCTTGCCGGGTTGTTGCTGTTGATTTTACCGGGGATTTATCTGGCGATGGCCTACTCGTTCGTTTTTGTGGTGATGGCCGACCGCAAATTAAAATTACTGGAAGCGCTGGAGTTCAGCCGCCGAACAATCACCCCGCAGTGGTGGATATATTTTCTGTTCGTCATCCTGCTCTTCCTGCTCAACTTGGTGGGTGTGGTGCTTTGCTGTGTGGGACTGATCGTGACCTATCCGCTGATGATGCTGGCCACAACGTATGCCTATCTGGATATGACACAAACCAGCGGAGAAGTCGCGCAGATGGACGCGCCCGCCCCTCCTTCCGTCTGAGACGGCCTCTGAGAGGCCGTCTAAAAAGCGCTGAAACGCCGTTTTACGGCGGATAAAATCCGTGGGCGGCGTTGCTCCTCAGTTGCGTATTCATGTGAATATGCGCCTTCGTCGCGCCTTGCCCACGGGATTTTCTTCTTGCAAACCGTCATTCCAGCACTTGTTAGACGGCCTCTGAGGTCTTTCTTGGCAGATTGCGTTTTGTCCGGGCCGGTCCAAGCTGGCCGGGCATGGAGCGGGCGTTTCTATTGTATCCGGCGGCCTCGGCGGTGGGCTACGCGTTTTCCGCGCTGGCATTGAAACGGGCGATGGGCGGGGGCATGGGGCCATGGCGGATCAATTTTCTGACGAATTGGGTGATGTTTCTGGTCTTTGTGCCTTTCCTGCTGGTGCATGGACTGGAATGGCCGGACCTTTGGTGGCCGATGTTGTTGAGCGGGACGCTTTTTTTCGTCGGGCAGATGACCACCTACCTGGCGTTGCAGAAAGGGGATGTGTCGGTGGCGACGCCGGTGCTGGGGTCCAAGGTGGTGTTGGTGGCGGTTTTTTTGGCGATATTTATCGGGGAAACGCCGGGGTTACCGGTGTGGGTGGCGGCGTTTTTGACGGTGGCGGGTATCTGTCTGTTGCAGGGGCGCGGCAAGGGCCACGCCACCGCCCACGCGGCGGTGCCGACCATCGGTTACGCGCTGGCCAGCGCCGCCGCCTTCGCCGCCGGGGACATCATGGTCCAGCATTGGGCCCCACGGGTCGGGTTCGGTTCTTTCATGCTGGCATCCATGTTGGTGACGGCATTGTTAAGCTGTGTGATGGTGGCCCGCTTCCAGGCGCCGTTGTGGGCGATTCCGCGCGGGCTGGGATTGTTCGTGGCGGTGGGTGCGGTATTGATGGCGTTGCAATCAGTTGGCATGGCGGTGGCCATCGGCCTTTACGGCCACGCCGCCGAGGTGAACATCGTTTACAGCAGCCGCGGCATCTGGAGCATTGTGCTTGTCTGGCTGGTAGGCGGCTGGTTCGCCAACACCGAGCGGGACATGGGCACGCGGATATTCTGGACGCGCATGATCGGGTCGGGCTTGATCCTACTGGCGATCGGGCTGGTGGTGGCGAAGGGGTGATGTGCCCCGGTCACTGCCGTCTTGTTTCTTGGCAAGGATGGCCATGATGTCACGTTGGAGCACAGGAAGTTGGATGGTGGCGGCGTCCCAAAGAATCTCGTAACACCGAGCCGAAAAGGGACATGCGCCGGATGCCTCGCTGTTGGCAGAAGTCCGCCAGCTTGGGACCGTCGATCAGGATGGGCAGTTCCGAGATGCTCATACTCCCGGTAGTTTGCGAATAAAATGTTTGGAATTCATGGATCAACAGTCCGGGTCAGGTGGTGAGTTTGCGGGCGACGCGGTGGAAGGCGAGGGCGCCGAGGACGAGGGTGAAGAGCACGAGAATGGCGGCGTGCCAGAGGATTTCGGCGGTGTCCCAGCGTCCCCATGCGCAGATTTGGAGCAGGCGGACGCCGTGGTAGAAGGGGGAAAACTGGACGGCGATTTCGAGCGCGGGGCGGTCGGTGAGGGGGAAGAAGACGCCGGAGAGAAAATAGACGGGGGCGATGAGGAAGGAATAGACGGTTTGGAATTGGTTGATGTTGCGGACCAGGGAGGTGGCGA
>CAZTYG010000251.1:2533-3816 GCA_964617445.1 uncultured Blastochloridaceae bacterium | reverse complement strand
GCGGCGGCACCGGGGGGCGCACCGACCGTGATCAGCGCATGGGCGGGTATGGCGCCCATGGCGGCGAAGTCGCTCAGGGCGCGGGCCAACGCCTTGTGGCCCACCGCGCGTCCGGAATGGGAAGGCAGGAAGTGGACGCCCTCGACGACGGCGTCGGCTTTGAGGACAGGCAGGTGTCCACGCGGGGCGGGGCTGGTGACGGCGCAGTCGTCGCCGGGCCCGACCGGCAGCGCAATACGCGGCCAGTGTCCGGTCCATTGCTGGATGGCGCGGTCCTCGGCGGAGAGGGGGGTGATGGGCCTGTGCTTCACGTGGTGAGAAACTTATACAACAACAACATGCCACAGGTCACGGCATTGAAGACGGCGTGGAGGGCAATGCAGTCGCCCAGTCGGCCGGTGCGCTCATACCAAAGAGCCAGGGCGGCGCCGAGAAATGCGAGGGGCAGGAAAGAATAGATGTGGAGATGCATGGCGGAAAAAATCACGGCGCTGAAGAGCACGCCCCACGGCATGCCGATGCGCGCGGCCAGCCATGGATAAAGACAGCCGCGAAAGAATATTTCTTCCCAGAGCGGAGCGACGACGATGGCGAGGAATAAGATGGCGGCAAGCTGCCGGGGGTCGTCGGCACCGAGAATGATGTCCACGGCGGGTTGGACCACCTGTTCGAATCCCAAGAGCGTGCCGATGCCGACGGATAGCAGCATGACGGCTGTGATGGGGAGAAAGAGAGCGAGGTAGAGCCAGACACCCGATCCGAGGTTGATGGGAATCTTCCGCGCATTCCAGCCCCAGAGCCGGAGAGGGTCGATTTTGTTGCAACGGCAGAGCAAAAGCATGACCGCGATGAGCAGGACGGGTATGACCACAGTTCCGAACATCATGGCGATGCCAAGCACCACGAGTATCCAAAGCATTTCGCGGACGGGCAAATCGAGGCGCGGGCGGGCGCGGGGACGGGCGCGTTGGTTCCAGCAATGGGCCGCCATGAGGGCGCCGGCCGGAAGCGAGGCCATGGCCAGCAGGGCGACGGCGATGATCATCGCCGGGTGGGCGGTTTCCGGAGTCATGGGACAGAATCGGAATCAGGCCCCTTCTTTGCCCAGGGAACGGGGACGGCGGCCCTGGAGTTCGGAGTCTTTGAAGGGCGGGGTGAACAAGCCGGAACCGGACGGACGCGAGGAGGCACCGCCGGGGCCGAATTCCGCCGCGCCGACAGAGAGGTCGCCGGTGTCCACCCGGTGGGGTTCGCGCAGTGGTTTCTTCTCCGGGAAGGACTCG
>CAZTYG010000251.1:0-2523 GCA_964617445.1 uncultured Blastochloridaceae bacterium | reverse complement strand
CGATGTGGAGCGTCTGGGTGGGAAAAGCGAACTCGATGCCGAGGCGCTTGGCCAACCGGACGATTTCCAGCAGGATGTTTTGACGCTCGACCAACTCGGTGTTCCAGTCGGGCACGTCGAGGAAGAAGTAAAGGAGGATGTCGAGGCTGTGGGGGCCGAAGTCGTTGAAGACGACGTGGCAATTGAAATTGCTGGAGTAGGGGTTGGCTTTGATGGCGTTTTTGATGCCTTCCAGAAAAGCCTCCATTTTTTCAGGCGGGGTGTCGTATGTGACGCCGATGGTGGTGCGCACGCGGCGGAAGCGGCGCAGGCCGAGGTTGTCCACCGGGGCTACAGCGACTTCGGAGTTGGGGATGGAGACCACCGAGTTGTAGAAGGTGCGGATTTTGGTGGAGCGAAAGCCGATGTCCTCGACGATGCCTTCCTGGCCGCGGACGACGATCCAGTGGCCGACTTTGAAGGGGCGGTCGAACATGATCATGATGGAGCCGAAGAAGTTGGCCAGGGAGTCCTTGGCAGCGAGGGCGACGGCGAGCCCGCCGATGCCGAGACCTGCCAGCACTGAAAAAACCTGGATGCCCAAGTTCTGGGCGGCCAGCAAGACACCGACAACAACGATGAAGACTTTCAACGAACGGGCGATGAGTTTGACGATCTGGTCGTCGAGGCTGTTGTCCTTGCGTTTGGAGAGCTCACCCAGGAATTGGTGGAAGACATCGGCGGCGCGATAGAAGACCCAGATCAGGGCGATGCAGAAAATGACTTTGACCGCGCCGAGCAGGACAGTGCGCGGGGCGCCGTCGAAGCGTAGGAAATAAACGGCGACCCACCAGAGCAGAGTGGCGATGAGCAGGGCGGCGGGGCCGGAGACGGATTCGATGAAGACGACGTCCCATTTGGTGGGGGTGCGCCGGGCCAAGGCGAGGACGTTATTGCTGAGCCAGCGGACAACAGCCTTGAGCGTAAGGCCGAACAAGATAGCCAGAAACAGGCCGATCCATTGCCAATAGGCCATGCCGCCGAGTTTGTCGTAGGACCAGGCGGGAAGTTTTTCTTCGAGCCACGGGGAGTGGTAAGCCGCACCACCGCCGGTGCCGGGGCGGTAGGGAAGATGTTTGACCCGTTGGTAATATTCCCGGACGTTGTCGAGCGTGTCTTTGGTGATGAGGTGCTCGCCCTGGCGGTCGCCGGATGGCTCCTTGCGCGTGGCCAGAAACCGCCCGCGAATGTGCCAGACCTCGTAGTCCGGGTCGTCGGGGATCAGGTCGTAGTTGAGTACGATCGCGCGGTCGATCACCTCTTTGAGGAGAATCGCCAGCTCGCGCCCCTCTTGGAAACGGGTGAGAGCCGCCATGTGTTCCAAATTCAGGGTCCGGACCGCATCGTCAATCCGGGCACGCAGGACGGCATCGTGCATCTCCACGCCGGTGCGATAATCCTCCATGGCCTCGTAAAACGAGCGCACCGTGGAGCGTGGTGTTTCGGTGCGGACCTGGTCGAAACGCAGCACGTCCCCGTCGTCTACCACTGCGGTGGCTTCTACGGGCGGCAGCAGCAAAAACAGGACGGGAATGATCCAGAGTCGCGCAATCATGACGGCATAGACTGCCGCAATCGTCCGCGAAGTCAGGGAAAAAGTCCCCACGTATGCGGCACCCGCTTATCTCCGGCTCAAATACAACTGCAATACATACCAAAGGAAGTAAAGCAGGCTGGTGATGAATGCGGCCACATAAGTCCATGCGGCGGCACGCAGCACTTTGCGCACACCGTCCTCGGCTTCGACGGTGGCCAGCATGTTCATCTTGTCCAGAATCAGCACCGCGCGCCGCGAGGCGTCGAACTCCACCGGCAGGGTGACCAAATTGAAGGCCATGATCACACCCCAGGCCCCTACCATGAGGGTGAGATAAAGCGTGATGTTCGCGGGGTTGAGCATTCCCGATATCAAACCTATGATAGGCAGCCACATAACCACTTGGTTGGCATAGGTGGTGGCACCGACAGCCAACATCCGCCATTGAAGCGGCTTGTAGAGGATTTTGTGTTGGATGGCGTGGCCGCACTCATGGGCGGCGACACCCAACGCGGCTGCCGACTGGCCGTAATAGTTCTCTTCGGAAAGCACCAAACGCTTATGAGTGGGGTCGTAGTGGTCACCGAGAAAAGATTTGTGACCGACGATTTCGACATCATCGATCCCGGCGGCGTCCAGAATGCGCGCGGCGGCGCTGGCACCGGTCAGCCCGGAGCCGGCTGGAACCTGACTGTATTTGCGAAAGGTGCTCTTGACCCGGGCCGAAGCCCAAAGCGAGATACCCATGGAGAAGACGAAGATGGCGATGAAGAGGATATACATAAGTTATTCTTTGTTGGTTTGTTCCGGGGAATTCTATCTGAAACGTCCCGCAACGCAAGTCCGGGCAAACCACCCAGAATCGCAAGGCGCGTGGCGGGATCATATCTGATTTTGGAGTGCGGTGGCAGAGCGCAGCGGCGACACCGCTTTGGGAGCGCCCGGAG
>CAZTYG010000250.1:0-3819 GCA_964617445.1 uncultured Blastochloridaceae bacterium | reverse complement strand
GCCAGTTCCTTCAGTGTCCGAATTTCCGTGAAGGCCACCACGTCCGGCTTGGATCGTTTCAGCCACTTTTGATAACTCTGTTTGCGAGTCTCCGGGCCATGCTTGTTTTCGATTATCAACTCCAACGGCATTCCGGGCAGATTCGCGTGCCGCCAGGCGGTCCAGAAGGCGGCGTGCCAATGTCCGCCCGTGCGCATTTCCGTGCTCAAACTCGCACATAAGCCGGGCCGACGGAATCCGCGCGACATCAGCTCGTTCATCAAATCCAACCAGATTTGTTGATAGTTGATTCCCACCCGCGGAATGTCGGGCTTTTTCAAAGAAAGTCCCATGGTCGCCAACGCCAGCCCGCGCAGGTCCATATCCAGCACGATGTCGGGCTCTTCGAAGGGAAAAATCAACAACGCTGTGGCCCCGCGGGCATCCAGAATCTTGCGCAACCGTTCCGGATTCATCCCGGACGCATGAAGAGAAATCCGGTCCACCCGGTAACCCAGGGCATCGGCCCGTGCACAAAACCCCCGGTCAAAATCCCTCAAGGTGTCCCATGTCCGCCAACGCTCCGCCACCTTCCAGGTATCGAGTATGGTCAACACGGGTCGTCGCCACGCCGAAGCACGTCGCCGCCGCACCTGGCTCATCCATGCCGACATCATCGGTCCGGGCCGATAGCCCAACTTCTCCGCCGCCGCGCGCACGCGTCGGCGCGTCGTCTCGCTCTGCTGCGGATCATTGCGCAGTGCGCGGCTCACACTGCTTTTGGAAAGTCCCACCGCCCGCGCCACCTCATCCAGTCCGATCTCCTGCTTCATGCCCGAATCCTGCCACAAATCCCAAACGTTGCAACGAATTGCAGAGAGAGACGATTGCACCTTGGGTGCGCATTCCTGATAATGATGGCCATGAAGACAAACTCACTAGTTTCTATCCGTCTCGTCGTGGTTGCACTGGCCTTCAGCCTTGTCGCGATCCATTCACTGTCCGCCCAGGTCCTCTACGGCGGTGGAACCTACCAGCAGAACTTCAACACCCTGGCCAATACGCCTACCAGCACGACAACAACAGAGCAAACGTTTACTTGGACCAACAACAGCACGTTGGCTGGCTGGTATGCCACACGCACAGACACGGCCTTCGAAGACACTTACTCCACCAGTGCCGGGGTGGCAAACGCACCCTCCGGAGGACTGCTTAGTTACGGTCCGAACGCAAATAGCGACCGTGCTCTCGGGGCATTGGGTAACCGTGCTTACTCCTGGGGTGTGCGCTTGGTCAATGACACGGGCATCACACTGACCGAATTCACGGTATCCTATACGGGGGAGACATGGTTGCAATTGGCCAACACCCGGGATATCTACACATCCTATCAGATATTCAACAGTGGCGACGGATCATTGACGAGTGGCACCTACACCGGAATTTCAGAACTCACCTATACGTCACCGGGTGGCACAAGCACCAATGGATTTATCACCAGCAGCAATCTCTCCCACACGGTCACCGGAATCAACTGGGAGCATGGACAGGAATTGTGGATTCGCTTCAACAACCAGCAGGTGTCGGCTGCCAGTGGGGTGGCCATGGATGATTTCAGTTTCTCCGCCATCCCCGAACCCTCCACCTATGCCCTGCTGGGTCTGGGGCTGGGGGCGCTGGTTTGGCTCCGTCGCCGCCAGCGCGGATAGTATTTTAACGCCAAGACGCGAAGGGCGGAGAAGTCAGATGGTACACAGAAAACACAAATAAGAGCCCCCTATAACCCTCTACGAGGCCCTCTAAAAATATTCCGTGTTCACTGTCTTTCTACGGGCTATAGGGGTCCGAGCTTTGTGCCTTTTGTGTACCAATCTGATCCCTCTGCGTCGTTGGCACTCTTCGCGGCTCCCGACAACACCCCAGCCGGGATCACCGATTTGCGTTACATAGCTCCGCCGTCCTCTTTCGCGACCTTCCTGTAAAAACTCATTCTGCCTCCCCCCATCCCCGCAACGAATTGCAGCGGGGTCGGATTGTTTCGTCATCCGGTCAACGTAACATGGCTCTTACGATGCGTGATGTGATTGTCTTCGGTGCCGGGATTGCCGGTCTGGCCGCCGCCGCGGCCCTGGCTCGGCGGGGCAAACAGGTGCTTTTAGTGGAGCCGCGTGCCCAACCCGGTTGGGAGCTTTCCTGCGCCTGGAGCCTGCGGTTCGGCAGCTCCCGCTGCGCAGAGGGCGCTGAATTACGCCGCCGGATGAGCGCCGCCCGCGCCTTGTGCGGCGATATGCTGGACCCGCGCATGGCGGAAATCGTCTGCCACGACTGGATCGAGCAGGCCGGCATCGCCCTGCTGCTCTACTCCCAACCCATCGGCCTGCTGACCGCCGGTCATCTGGTCTGCGGGGTGAAAGTGGCCAACAAGCAGGGAGTGCAAACGTTGTTGGCGCGCGCGTTTGTGGATGCCACACCGACCGGCCTGCTCTGGCGCCTGGCCGGCCAGGAGGCCGGGGCCGCGTCCGACATCGCGCACCGTGTCGTCCACACCGGATACTTCAACATGACCGGCACCCTGCCCGACTGTCCCTTGGTACTGGGAGCACTGGCCGACGCCGAGTCGGTGGTGGTCCGGCCATCGGCCCCGCGGCGCAATGAGGCTGCGGTGGAAGCCATTTTTGAAACCGACGATCCGGTGGCAGGCCCGCGGCTGGCACTTCCGGGCTTGGTCGCCGCGCTGCGTGAGCGTGTGGATTTTCTCCAACCGGCCGGCTACACCCACGCCGCTTGGGAATGCCTTCCTTTAACTTCTCCTTTTGCCGGACGCGACGCCGGACGCGGGCATCCGAGCTGCGGCAATCTGTTTTCCACCGGCAGCTGGGGGCACGGGGAAGACGGCGGAAGCCTGCCCGCCGATGCCTGTATGCGCGGCAGCCGTACGGCAGAAGCGGTGCTGGCCGGGGGTCTGCCACGTCCGCCGCATCAGGATGAGGCGAACGAGGCCGACATTGCCGAATCCATTCTCGAAGCTGATGTGTTGGTGGCCGGGGGCGGCACCGGCGGTGCCTTTGCGGCCATCGCCGCCGCCCGTTCCGGTGCGCACACTCTGCTGGCAGAACACGCCACCTTCATGGGCGGCATGGTGACCGGGTCCGGCCAGGACTACGGCGGCCATGGCATCAAAGGCGGTTTGCAGGACGAGTTTCATGCACGCACCGATGAGGTCCGCAAAATCCTCGGTGGTCCGATCAACCTGCGCAAGGTCCATGAGGACTCGGGTAAGATCGCCCTGGAACAAATGGCGGCGGAAGCCGGAGTCCGCCGACTTTACCAGACCATGGTGTTCGGCGCGCTGACCGAAGGTCCGCGCCTGCGCGGGGCGCGGTTGGCCACCCCGCACGGCCCGCTCACTGTTCGCGCGGGGGTTGGCATCGACTCCACCGGCGATGCCGACCTGGCCCGTCACGCCGGCGCGCCGTTGCGCTTGGGCCGGGAAAGCGATGGGGTGATCCATTGTTGGTCGCAGGTCTCCTACAGTTTGTTGCCCAGCGGAATGCCCTTCTGCACCAACCACGACAGCGGATATCTGGATCCGTTTGATGCCGGCGATTTAACCCGCGCGCGGCGCGAGGGCGTGCGCCAGGTCGCGCAGCGCTTCATGCCACAGCCGGAGGGCGACCGTCCGCTGCTTTACATCTGTCCGCTGCTGGGCATTCGCCAGGGACTGGATGTGGTGGGTGACTACAGCATGGACTTTCTGGAGCAGATCGAATACCGCGAGCACCCGGACATCGTCGCCTACTCCGGCGCGAAGTATGACTGCCACTCTCAGGACCCGGAAAA
>CAZTYG010000249.1:0-3836 GCA_964617445.1 uncultured Blastochloridaceae bacterium | reverse complement strand
GACCTGCGCGAGGCGGAAATCCCCGTGGTCGCCCCCCTGCGCGACCACGACGGCGACAGCCTTTTCTTCATGGAAGACTGCGGAATTTATTACGCACTTTTCCCACGCATCGGCGGACGCAACCCCGACGAACTCGACGGCGGCCAACTGGAGCGTGTCGGCGCCCTACTGGGCCGACTGCACAACACCGGTGCCTCCCGCCCCGCCGAATACCGCCTACGACTGGACCCGGTGACCTACGGTCGCCGCAGCCTCGAATTCCTCCAACAGGACAAACACCTCCCCGCCACACACCGCGCCAACTACCTTCGCACTGCCAGTGATGTGATTCACGCCATGGAGCCTCTCTTCGAGGACCTCGAAACCCTCCGCCTCCACGGCGACGCCCACCGCGGCAACCTCTTGTGGTCCCCCACCGAAGGCCCGTTCTGGGTGGACTTTGACGACATGGTCACCGGCCCTGCCGTCCAGGACATCTGGCTTTTGACCGCCGGGCGCGATGACGACGCCCTGCGCGACCGCGACCGCCTGCTCCGCGGCTACGAAACCTTTCGCAGCTTTCCCTGGCGCGAGCTGCGCCTCATCGAACCCCTGCGCGCCCTGCGTTACATCCACTTCTCAGCTTGGACCGCCAAACGCTGGGACGACCCCGCCTTCCCCCGCGCTTTCCCCCAATTCGCCGAACCCCACTACTGGGCCGGGCAGATCGAGGACCTGCGCGAATGCCTGGAACTCATAGGGGAATGAACGAGGAAAACGTGGCGCGCGATATCGACACTCACCACGTGTAACGCACGGTGTAGGTCAGCGTCTTTTCTTCGTCCGGCTCCAGCGTCACGTCGAAGCGCGTGGTGCGGCTGTCCACTTTTTCGTGTTCCATGGATGCGGCGGTGATTTCCCATGTGTAACCGCGATACATCGGCTCGATCACACGCACGGAGACCGCCTCGGATTGCTTGCGGTTGCGCACTTTGATCTCAAAGGACTCCACCACCGTGCGCCGTCCAGTATCGCGCTGGTAATCGGTTTGACGGCGTTCGCCGACCAGATCGAAGGCGTCACCGGTGTACAATCGCAGCGTTTCATTGCGCGGGGTGTGGTCGATGCTGCTTTCGCCGACAAATTCCAGCGAATCCTCCGCGCCTTGACGGTAAAAGCGCACCAGCCCCTTGGGTAACGGCATTCCCAGGTTGTTGCCCTCGTCGTTGCGGATTTCGCGATACACCCAGACTTTGCTGTTGGACTGGATGCCGAATGACTGGTCGTCGCGCGTGTTCTCCGGCCGCCAATACCGCCAGAAGTCATCACGCAAACCCGCGCCGTTGTAAATATACACCCGCTCCGCCCGCACCTTGGGCGCGTGGACAAATTCCACCTGCTTGGTCTCCCGATCGCGCAGCGTGGTGCGCCGCGCCAGGGTGTAGAGATGGTATTCATCAAAACTCTCCTGGGTCACTGTCGGCTCTTGTGCGGCCTCGGCCATGCGGAACATCCTCTGAGAGCGGTCCAGCCCGTCCTGCTGACGTGCCACCCGCGCGACATCCCCGGCCATCAGGCGGATGCGGGCGTTTACAAAGGTCCGCCCAGAATGGTTTTCCATGGTCACCCAGCCGGTCATCCCGCCGCCATCGCCTTCCCCATCCAGCACCAAGTTATAATCGGCCTGCCAGGCAAATCCGCGCGAGAGATAGGCCAGTTCGAGTTCGCCTTTGTGCCCGGCACCCGCGGCCAAAGTCCAGTGCAAGGTGGGCTTCATGATGCTGTCATCGGCCAATCCTGGAAACAACGGCATGCCCGGCAGGGAAAAGCGCATCAGGCCGCCCACCTCGATGATCGGCACGCCCGCGGCGCCATGGCCCATGGCCATTTGATGCGTGGCATACGCGCCGCCGAAGCGCCGCGCCGCGTCATGATTCACCGAATACGGCGCGCGAATGATGCGGCCCTTCACCAACTGCACCTTGCCATCGATCATGCGTTCGAACTCGATTTCCTGTCCCTCGAAGTGCCTCAGCAACAAATCTTGGGAGACCGGGTCGTTGCGGTAATTCTGTTCCAGAATGCGAATGTCCGCCCGCCCTGCCGGGTCGCGCAGAATGACCGTCTCCGGCTCGAGATGGGCAGTGATATCGGAAAAGGCGATCCGCGATTCGCCCGGCGACAAGTCCAGCATGACACGTTCGCGCACCACGCCGAAGTGCTGGTTGTAGAGAGTCAGCGAAGCGCCGCCGTCCTGCGCATGGAGGACATGGCCTGCCGCCGCGAGGAAGAGACAACCCGCCACCCGCCACCCGCGGGCGGCCCTGTTGATGACCGAATGAATGGTATTCACGCCCACCATTCTGCCACGCTCTGTCGGCGAGATGTCATAAATTTGTAAAATCTTTGCGTTGAATCAGGAAGGGAGCGAGAAACGGAAGTTGATGTTTTCGGGCTCCACGTTAGCGTTTCGGCATGTTCCGCATGGTCCCCGCTCTATTTCTGCTGGCCGCCCCGCTTGAGGTGGGTGCGCAGGAGTTCGTTGCGAATGCGACCAAACGGGTGGACCCGCATTTTTATGAGGACCGGGTGGAGGTTTCTGCGGAGAGCGGAGTGCTGTTTAACGTCGGGTCCAACGCAACCAAGGCGGTGGCCCCGCAGATTCTTTCGATCCGCTGGCAATTGGACGAGGTGGGCAACGAGGGTTGGCGGCGGGGCAATACGGAGTGGGTTTTCAGCGGGGATTTTTATCCGGTGCTGGAGGGGGTGGAGTCGCGCTTCACGGGGGGACTGTTCGGACCCCGCTATAACTTCGTGCAGCCTGACAGCAAGTGGGTGCCTTTCGTGGGAGCGCGGGTGGGATTCGGCTTCACCGACAGCCGCTACAATCAAGCGGCGCAAGGACAGGACTTCATGTTCACGTTTTCGGTGGAGACAGGAGTGCGTTACTTGGTCACCGAGCGACTGGATGTTTCGTTCATGGCCTTTTACCAGCATTTTTCCAATGCCGACCTGTCGGAACCGGAACGCGAGAATAATGGCCTCGATGTGCTCGGCCCGATGGTCTCGCTGCATTGGCGGTTTTAGACGAAGTCATTCCTGCAGGATTGACCCATCAAGCCCGCCACACGGCGGCAGGGACGCCTCCGCTACTGCTGCTCACGCTCCGCGCGGACCATCTTCTTCGGCCGACTCTTCCGTTTCCGCTGTTTCCCCGATGATTTCATCTTCCTCTTCCCATTCCTCCCCAACCTCCGCAACCACTTCCGGAATCTCTCCGGCCTCTTCCAACTCCTCATCCGCACCAGCCAACACCGCATCCGGTTCCTCTGTTACTTCCAAATCCACTGCCGGAATCTCGCCTGCCGGCTGCTCTTCTTCCACCACGGCAGGGGCATCTTGAGGTGCCGCTTCGACCGCCCCGGCGGCGACAGCACCAGTGCCACCCTTGCGTTTTTTCTTTCCGCGTCCGGGTTCTCCCGGCTTTTGCGGCTGTGGACGGCGCACCACCTGGAAATTCCCGTTGATAAAATCAGTGACGTATCCCTCCTTCACGAGCCATGAGAGATCGGCCGCCATGGCGCGCTCTCCATCCACACCGGCGACTTCTGCCGGTATGGCGGATTCCGGCACAGTCGCCGATGGTGTGGCGGTTGTGGATGTGGCGGACCCCGGAGCGGTGGACTTTCCGCCCGCCGTGCGCAACGCGATCAACCCCTGCCACTGCCGGTCCCGCGCTTCGCGCGAATGGGCATCCAGATAATCCAGGATGGCCGCCACCGGTTCGGAGACCGGTTGTGCTTCACGGTCCAGATGACGCGGGCGGGCCGCGGCGATGTGGGTGATGTTTCCGCGGG
>CAZTYG010000248.1:0-3837 GCA_964617445.1 uncultured Blastochloridaceae bacterium | reverse complement strand
CGATCCATTTTTGCCTGACACCGACGGCGATGGCATGCCCGATGGCTGGGAGATAGAACACGGTCTCAATCCGAATGATCCAAGTGATGCGGCGCTCGACGCCGACGGCAACGGCTTCACCAACCTCCAGGAATACCTCGCCGGTTCCGACCCGAACGATTACTACAGCCAGCCCGACGGTCAGGGGGGCGCGGTTACTATCACACCTACCATCACGATCATGGGTGGCGGTGGCCAGGAGGGTGATCCGGGAACGTTTACAGAATTGCCATTCGAAATTCGCGTCACTTCCGATTCCGTCGGCACCATTCCCTTGGTGAATGCGCCGGTGGCATTCTCCGTTGTGGACGGTGATCTCGCCTTTGCCAATTCGGGCTCTCCAGATTTGTTCGGCTCGGTGGTATTGTACACGGGCACCGATGGAGTTGCTCGTCTCGATGCCCAGCAACAGGTGCGCCAGTTGTTCTTCCTCCGGCCGGTTACTCCGGGTGAGTGGCAGGTTGGAGTGCAAGCCGGAACTGCTTCGGTTTCCATTCCGGTCTCCGCTGTTTTTCCAACCGAATTGGTCGCCCACTGGCGCTTCGACGAGGGGTCGGGCTCCTTGGTAGTGGATTACGGCGGTGGGGAACATGACGCCGCAGTGGCTGGTTCCTACTCATGGACCGATGGCTATAATGACAACGGCGGTATTTCTTTCCCCTCCGCAACCGGACATGCCGTGGTCGTGGGTTCCGACGAAACCCATGATTTGAACTTTGGCACGGAAAGTTTCACGATTTCTCTGTGGTTCCAAAGCACAGCTACCGGCTGGCGCAGGATGATCAGCAAAGGTCACATGCTATGGAACAACGGCTACTTCGCCACCATGGGCCATGGCGGCCATGGAAGGATCGGATTCGGGGTCGGCGGCGGCGGCACCAATTCCGAGGGCACATTGGTTGCCACGACCCAGACATTTCACGACGGGCTGTGGCATCATGTCGTCTTCGTGCATGATGCCGGTACCTCAAGGGCCAGAATTTACGTTGATGGCGTCATGCGTGATGTGGGTACGGTCTACGGCTCCGGCGGAACAGTGGTCGAAGACGGCAAAGCAGTGGACTTTTCCGCGTTGCAGAACCTCAACGCGACCAGCTCGGTGCCATTCGCCATCGGCAGCTACGATGGCCAGGTCGAAAACTGGTCCGGGGGTTTGGATGACATCCGGTTGTATCGGAACGCACTCAATCCTGCGCAAGTGCTGGAGCTTTTCCATTTTGAGGAAGCCCCTGACTATATTCCCGGCTGGTGGAGACTTGAAAATTTTGGCACGCTAGAGGTGGATCCCACCGCCGACCCCGACAGCGATGGCTTCACGAACCTCGATGAATACCAGGCCGGATCCGATCCCAACAACTACTACAGCCAACCGGGCGGTCTCCTCGTCCCTGAAATACTGGTTCTTTCCGGTGGGGATCAGGTGGGCGACGCCGGACAGCCGATGCCCGATCTACTCGAATTAGAACTTTTGGATGAAGATTTTCCGTTGGCCAACGCCCCCGTCACATTGGATGCGGGTGAAGGGCAGGCACTGCTGCGGGTGGCGGGCACCCAAGATGCATTTGTCTCCAACTTGGTGGTTTGGACCGGGCTTGACGGGGGTGTCTCAATCGAATTATTGGCCCCGGACCAGCCTGCGGAAACTGTCCTGTTGACCATCACCGCGGCCACCGCCGAACCCATTCAAACGTTGTTGGTCAGCAGACCGCAAACGGGTATGTCTTGGGCACCCGATATGCGGCTCTGGCTCAGATCGGACACCGGAGTGGTTGCCGACCCCTCCAGCCGGGTTCACGCATGGCTGGACCTTTCGGAAAACCGCAAGCATCTGTCTCAGACCGACCTCACCCGCCTGCCCCTGTGGGTCGCGTCCGCCATTAACGGGCAATCCACGGTACGTTTCGATGGTCAGACCGAATATCTGGCGGCGGCCGACCAAATTGATATGACCGGAGCACCAGGCGTCACCTTTCTCGCCGTGCTTAAATCCGACAATGAACAGTCCACCGTTCTGGATAACCGTCAGATATACTTGCGACAGGCCTCCAGTGGACGCTATGGAATGGATGTTCACCGGGGAGGCTCTTGGATTCATGGCGGCCATGGTCCTTTCACGCCACAGGACTATCCGACCGGCAGCTACCGCCTCGTGCTCTGCCGTTACAACGGCCAAACGGGTCGGCATGAAATATTCGTCAATAACCAGCTTGCCGCTCTAAACGACACCACCCCCGGTAGTTTGACCAAAACCGGTCAACCGAGCATGTTCACCCTCGCCACATACTTCAGCACCACAGAATCCTATTGGCAGGGGGACATGGCTGAGTTGATGGTCATAGACCGGGCGCTTACCAACCAAGAACTTGATGAAATGATGACCGCCATCGGTGGGCGTTACGGGCTGTTTACTTCGACCGGTTCCGGCCCCCAGTCCCCGCCGGACTGGTGGAACTTATTGCATTTCGGCACCACCACCGTTGATCCCACTGCCGATCCCGACGGCGATGGCTCCACCAATCTGGACGAATACCTCGCTGGCTCCGACCCCAACAACTACTTCAGCCAGCCCGACGGTCAGGGTGGCGCGGTCATGATCACCCCCGTGCTCATCAAAATTTCCGGAGATAATCAGCTGGGGCTGGTGGACGAGTGGCTTGCCCAACCGCTTGTGGTGCGGGTGGAGGATGCCCAGGGCAATCCGCTTCCCAACGCTCCGCTTCGTTTCTCGATTTCCCACGGCGACCTTGCATTGACAGAAGCCGGTTCGACATCCGGTATTCTGGATTTGCTTACAGGTGTAGAGGGGGGAGGCATCGGTCTCGCATCCGTTTATGCACTCATGCCGCCATCGTCGGAACAGGCTGTTTCCGTAACCGTAGGAGTACCCGCGTTTCCAGGCTCAAACGTTCAATTCAACGTGTACTTTACGCAGGGAACACCACTTGTGTCAGCCGGGGGACAGCACTCATTATTTTTGACCACCTCGGGATTGGTGGGAGCGGCTGGATTTAATGGCGTAGGTCAATTGGGCAGTGGTAATACCAGCGACTCAAGCAAAGCAGGTATGGCGGTGGGCATGACCGACACGGTGGATGTGTCTGCAGGCGGGTCGCATTCGCTCGCGGTGCGCGCGGATGGCACGGTTTGGAGTTGGGGCAACGGTGCCCACGGTCGTTTGGGCAACGGATCAACCAGTCACCAGAACTCCCCGGTCCAAGTCGCCAATCTCAATGGCATGGTGGCAGTTGCTGCAGGGGGCTTTGCCCCTATAATCTCTGGCCCACAACTTGATAATACCGGGGCTCATCACAGCATGGCGTTGCGTGCCGACGGTACGGTTTGGAGTTGGGGACGTGGTGCTGAGGGTCGTCTGGGCAATGGATCAACCAGCGATCAACTTACTCCGGTCCAAGTGAGCAATCTCAACGATGTGGTGGCCATTGCGGCCGGAGGTAGCCACAGCATGGCGTTGCGCGCCGATGGAACGGTCTGGACCTGGGGCAACGGTGCAGGTGGCCGTTTGGGCAACGGATTGACAACCAATCAAACCACCCCGGTCCAGGTGAGTAATCTCGTAAATGTGGTGGCGATTTCGGCCGGAGACAGGCATAGCATGGCGCTGCGTGCGGATGGCACGGTTTGGTGTTGGGGCAATGGCAGCGGGGGTCGTTTAGGCGATGGATCGACAAGCACTCGGACTACCCCGGTCCAAGTAGCTGTGATCAGCGGCGCGGTGGCCATTGCCGGGGGCAATAATCACAGCTTGGCCCTAAAAGACGATGGAACTGTTTGGGGGTG
>CAZTYG010000247.1:0-3862 GCA_964617445.1 uncultured Blastochloridaceae bacterium | reverse complement strand
TGGAGTAGCCGGGATTGTATTGGAGGCCGCTGCCGCCGATGTTGACAACAATGTGCAGGGTTTCCTTCACCGAACCTTCTTTGTTGAGCATGCGACGCTCGGTAAGTTTGGCTTGGAAAGGGTTGTTTTTGTTGTAGGCGGGGGCAGCGGGTTTGACAGCGACTTCACTCATGGCGGGTCCTTTTTGCGGATGGTTCTCAACGAGAGCGCAACAAACTAGGATGCCCCCCCCCGGATGCAAGGGTAAAATCAGCTCGGGAGGCGCTATTCCGATGGGGATGGTTGTCCGATCTTTTCGAACATTCGGGCCATGCGGCTTTTGCCGGGGTCCTCCAACGTGGGAAGGATGATGGTTTCGCCACCGGGAGCCATGACGAATTCCGCACGGTTGGATTGGCGGCCTGCGAGGACTTCGACCGCCCAGTGCAGGGTGAAGAGTTGGCCCCGTAGTGACCACGGCCCTTCCGGCAGGAAAAAAGAAAAAGTATGTGAGCCGGAGGCGGTCGGATGCGGCACGGTCACGGACTCCACCACCGCCACGTCGTGCAAATCTTTGCTGTTGTTGGTGAACCAGAAGAGGCGGATGTCGATTTTTTCCGGCGGCGCACCATTCAACACCCAGTCCACCCGGCCCTCCAACAGGCCGCCCGGAACATGCCCGGTGAGTCCGTCACGAAAATGGATATCGATGTCCCCCGAATTCACGCCACACCTCTTGTAGTCAGGGGCAGGACGGTCACGGGAAACTCCAACTTCACGTCGGGCCAGCGGCGGATCACTCCGTGAACCGTGATTTTCCATTCAATCTTGCAGGATGCCCCGTCCAGCGATGGCGCCGCTCCGGTGGAAGGCAGCGAAACATCCACCATACCGCGGCGGATTTCTTCGGGCGAGGATGTCGCTACCAGCTCCTGGCGATAAAAGAGCGAGTCCTGCCGCACCCGGCTGCTGTTTTTCCCGCTTCCAGACGTATAAACAAATACCTCGCGCCCCTCCAAAGCAATGGTGAAGGAGGCGAGGCGTCCGCGGTTGCCGGTGCAATGCCAGCCGACCCGCAGCGCCCCTCCCAAACGCGGCGTGGCGTTGCCCAGGGCAAGCTTCACACGGGGGTTGAAAAGCGCGGCACCCTGATAAACCACCGCCCCCACCAGAAACAGTCCCACCAGCACGAACGGGATCATGAACACGGTGAGAGACCAATCGGGCGACCCCTTGTCGAATCCCCTCCAGACCTCGCCGAGAAACACCGAGATCAGCCCGTTCCAGAACAAGCAGACCAGCAGCACACTCACGAAAGCCAGCCAGGGAGGCATTTTCGGCTTCAACTCGGCGGGACCCGCCTGGGCGTCAATATCCGGACTTGCGGAACCGGGATTGCGCGGCTTGGAGTCCTTGCGCAAAGCAACGAAGCCTATGCCCAAGCCCGCACCCAAGAAAAACAATGGCATCAAACTGAGCAAATAAATCGGCTTGAAGCCACGCACCAGAACCGCCTCATGGGGACGACCGGGGTTCACATAACACAACCGCTGCGCGCCACGCGGATAACGGGCCACAACTTCCCGTTTGCCATCGCGTCCGCTGGAGGAGCCGCTCATCAGATCATAGCGCCCTGACCGGTGGGTCTCCCCTTCCCATTGGTAACGGTAGATGATCTCAACGCTGTAGGTGGTTCCGTCGCTGCTGGAATGCGTCCGCACCCGGCTGGATTCGATGACGCAGGGCGTTTCCACATAAGAATAAGAGCGGACCATTTCTGCCCACAGGGGCACCGTCCAGAAAACCAACATGCCCAGGCCGACCAGCGAAAAAACCGTGGCCATAATCGCCATGACCAAGAATCCTTGATCCTTTTTGCCTGCCTTCTCCGACATCGGCACGGACACATCTTCCGCCCGCGCCGGGGAGGCGCCGCTCTTCCAAACAGCAAAAAGAATTACCAGCGGAATGCCGATAAAAAACAGCGGGAAGAGCAGCCCCAGCCACTCCAGTGAATCCTGGGCGATCTCCAAGTGCACATCGGCGGGATTCTCAGGATGGAACCACACCGGAACCCTCGCCCCCTTCGAATAACGCGCGGCGAGGTTATTGGCGTCCTGGAAATCGGAATCCTTCTCGTATCCCGGCCGGATCGAGTCGCCTGTATAAACACGCCCGTCAACCCCGTATTCATAACGCACCACGGCCTGGTGGCCGTCGCTGACTTCCACCACCCGTGACTCCAAGATCCGAGCCTCCCCCTGCTGCCAGGTCCGCCGCATTTCCTGTAGCTCCCATGTGTCCTGCAACATCTCCCAACTCACCCAGCTGCCGACCACGATAAAAACCGACAGAAACAAGGTGATGCCCACTTTGCCCAAAATGCCCAATGCCTTGCTTGGTGCGGTGACGCTCATATGGCTGCCCGGATTGGGCACCGGAGCCTAGCCCACGCGCTGCCGTCTGCTCAATGCCAAACATCCCCCCGGCGCAAACGTCAACTCATCTTTCCTTTGCCTCCGCGCTCCTTTGCGTTACAAATCCTTCCGCCCATGCCCCGCAACATCGTTTACTTCGACCTCGAAACCCAGAAAAGTGCCCAGGAAGTCGGCGGCTGGGGCAACATCGCCGACATGAAAATGTCCATCGGCGTCACCTACAGCACCGCCCGCGGCTCCTACGAAATTTATCATGAGAAGGACGTGAACGCACTGATCGAGGAATTACAAAAGGCCGATCTGGTCGTCGGCTACAACGTCCTGCGCTTCGATTACACGGTGCTGATCCCCTACACGTTGTTTGATTTTTCCCAGGTCCCCACCCTGGACATGCTCATCGACCTCAACGAACGCCTCGGCCACAAAGTCCCGCTCGACGCCGTGGCCACCGCCTCCTTGGGAGAGGCCTGCGGAAAAACCGCCGTCGGCACCGATGCCCTCAAATGGTGGAAAGAAGGCAAATTACGCGAAATCGCCGAATACTGCTGTTACGACGTGAAGGTCACCCGGCTGGTCCACGAATACGGCGCCCGCGAGGGCAAAGTCCGCTACCACGACAATAAAACCCGGCTCATTCGCGAGGTCCCGGTGGTTTGGCCGCTGGAATGACCTTTCCCTTCCATTGTGAAAATCCCGCAACATCGCGGGGACAAAAACATCTCATATTCCACAATTGGCTTGTCATTAGCCCCGGAATATCTATTCTCTCGCCTTCATATGACAGACTCCCGCCTTGCCCGTCAAACAGCCGAACGCCTGATCGGCTCCCGTGCCCAGCTCCTTAAATACAACGGACTCGTCGGATTCGACGGTTTTGTGGATACCATTCAGGAGGTGGTCGAGCAACGACAAACCGTCACCAAATACACCCCTTTCAAATCACTCAAAACCTTCGGCGCCAAAATCACCGCCGCGGCCGGCAAGAGCGCCAACTTCGAGGTTGTCTCCACCACCCAGAAGGTCGGCGGCAACGGCCCCATCATGGCCTTCGCCCTGAGCACCCTCGGCGCCCCCGTCGAATACCTCGGCATGGTCGGCTATCCCAAGGTCCACCCCGTCTTCTCCGAATTCGCCAAACGCGCCAAAGTTCACGGCATCGCCGAACCCGGCCTCACCAGCGCCCTGGAATTCGCCGACGGCAAGCTCATGATCGGCCAGCACGGCACCGTCCATGAAGTCAGCTGGGAAGGCGTGAAAAAACGCTTCGGTGATAAAAAATTCCGCGCCCTGTGGAACGCGGCCGACTTCGTCGCCATGGTCAACTGGACCATGCTCCCCCACATGTCCGCCCTGTGGAAGAAAATGCTCAGCGAATTCAAACCCGCCAAGGACGCCAAGCGCAAGCAGCTCTTTTTCGACCTCGCCGACCCCGCCAAACGCATCGA
>CAZTYG010000246.1:0-3898 GCA_964617445.1 uncultured Blastochloridaceae bacterium | reverse complement strand
CCTGGTGGACGGCGACGGCGTCGCGTCCGTCCACGCGAATGACGTGTTTTTCGTTGAAGAGACCGAGGCGGAGGGGGTTGGTGGAAGTGGTGCGGGTGCTGATGCCGAACTGGTTGTCCTCGATGACGAAAACGATGGGGAGCTGTTTTTGGTGGGCGAAAGCGAGGGCCTCGTAGAATTCGCCCTGGCGCATGCCGGCGTCGCCGACGCAGGCCCAGACGACGTTGTCCTGGCCGTTGAGTTTCATGCCCCAGGCGACACCGCAGGCGGGCAGGAGGTTGCCGCCGGTGGGGGAGGGCATGCTCCATATTTTGAGTTCGCGATGGCTGTAGTGGCCGGGAAGCTGGCGTCCGCCGCTGGTGGAAGTGCGTTTGGCGAGAAAGCCGCGGGCGATGTCCTTGTTGGCAAGGCCGCGGGCCAAGATCAGGGCGCGGTCGCGGTAGTGGGGAAAAAGATAGTCGTCCTTGTTCATCAAGAGCGACAAGGTTGCCAGCGCCTCATGGCCGAGGCCGGTGATCTGAAACCAGCCCTTGCCCTGGCGGGCGAGAATGCCCTCTCTCCGGTCCCCTTCGCGGGCCCGGAACATGGTTTCCAGCAACCATTTGCGCTGTGGTGATGTCAGTTTCGGCATGGCGGCGCGGTGGTCATCCCGATGGATGACAGGTAGGAAGTCTAGGCGGCCGGAGGGGTCGATGTAAAGCGGCCACTCTAGGTCCTTTTCGTTAACAGGCCTAGTTACAGGAGGGCTTATGGGGAGATGATCAGGGGAAGGGTAGCACGTAGGTCAGGCCGGGGGAATGACGCTTGGGTTGACCATGGAGGGGCCAGGCCTTTTTGCCGACCGGGATCGGGGGGTCAGGATTCGGGGAGGAGGATGACGGTGAGGGAACGGTCGGGGACGAAGAGGCGGCGGGCGCTGGCGTTGAGTTGATCGAGGGTGAGGGTGCGGATTTGCTGGTTGAGTTGTTCTTCGTGATCGGGGCCGAGGCCGTAGAGGACGTTGAGGGCGGCTTTGAAGGCGGTGTTCGGCGCGCTTTGGTCTTGGAGCAGTTTTTCGCCGAGGAGCTTGGCGCGGGCGCGGTCGAGTTCGTCGGCGGTGAAGCCGCTGCGGACAATACCGGAGATTTCGTCGAGCATTTCGGTGCGGGCCTGGTGTGCTTTGGCCGGGTCGGTGCCGGCGAAGACGAAGAAAGCACCGGGCTGAGTGCCGATGAGTTGCGAGGCGCTGACGAAGTAGGCGAGGGATTGTTGTTCGCGAATGCGGATGAAGAGGCGGGAGGCCATGTCGGAGAGGCATTCGTTAATGAGTTCGACGGCGGCGCGGTCGGGGTCGTCCACGGCGATGCCGGGCCAGCCGGTGATGACGATGGCTTGTTGGCGGGGGGCGCGGATTTCAACGGTCTGGCCTGTTCCGGCGGTCTGCGGCGGGGCGGGGATGGGGAGTGGTGTTGCGGAGGCGCGGAGGTGTCCGCGAAAGGCGTTGTCGAGGAGGGCGGTGAGTTGGGCGGGGTCGAATTGTCCGCCGACGGAGAGCACGATGCGGTCGGGTGCGAGCAGGCTCTGGTGGAGGTCGCGGAGTTGGGCGGTGGTGACATTGGCGACACCTTGCGGGGAGCCGAGGGTATTGAGGGCATAGGGATGCCCGGCGAAGAAGGTGGCGCGAAAGTGGTTGAGGGTCTGGCGCAGGGGGTTGTCGTTTTCGATTTGTTGGTCGGAGAGGAGGCGGTTGCGTTCTTTGTCGAGTTCGTCTTCGGGGAAAACGGGGTCGAGGAGGATTTCGGCAAGAAGCTCGACGGCGCGCGGGAGGTCGGAGCTGAGGACTTCGATGGCGATGTTGATGGAGTTGTTGCCGTAAAGGACGGAGAGTTCACCGCCGAGGGACTCGATTTCTTCGGCGATTTGGGCAGCGGTATAATTCTTGGTGCCTTTATCGAGGAGGCGGGTCATGAGTTGGCCGAGGCCGCTGGTTTCGGGGTTTTCGAGGAGGAGGCCACCGGCAAGGCTGGCGCGGAGGGTAACGAGGGGGACTTTGGGGTCGGGAGTGAGGACAAGCGGGATGTTGTCGGTGATTCGCACCAATTCGGTGGGAACACTGCGGAGTTTGGTTGCGGCGGCGGTGGGGGCGGATGATGCAGCCGCGGGTGGGTTGAGGGAGACGACGGTGAGGCTGTCGGGTTTGAGGTGGCGGCGGGCGACTCGGATGAGGTCTTCGGCGGTGACCTGTTGAACACGTTCGAGGTAGCGGTCGCCGAAGTGGAGGTCGCGGGCGACGAGCCAGCTGGAGCCGAGGGAGGCGGCTTGGCCGGAGACGGTTTTGCCCTCGGCGGCGCGGGAGACCAAGACTTGGCGTTTGGCTTTTGCGAGTTCTGCGGGGGTGACGGTTGTTTCACGCAGGTCGTTGATGATTGCGGAGATGGCGGCTTCGACTTGGGGGCGGAGGTCCTCTTCGCCGGGGAGGAAGACGGCGCTGGCTCCCCATAGGCCGGATTGGGTCGGGGTGTAGGAGAATGCGGAGATGCTGCGCAGGAGGCGGTCTTGATCGACGAGGCGGCGGTGGAGGCGTGAGCTTTGGCCGCCGCCGGCGATGATGGCGAGGACGTCAAGGGCATAAACGTCGGGGTCGGTGATGCCGGGAACGTGCCATGCCATGATCATGCGGCGGACGTCGGTGGGGAATTCTTTTTCAGCGTCGCGGCGTCCGATCTGGCGGGGTTCTTGGGGAATTTGGACCATGGGCATAGCGCGGCGCGGGATATCGGCGAGGAGGCGGGTGAGTTCGGCCTCGACTTCGTCGGCGGAGACGTCGCCGACGACGATGAAAGTGAGGTTTTCGGGAACGTATTGTTCGCGGTAGTAAGCGATGAGGTCGTCGCGGGTGATCTGGTTGAATTGTTCGAGGTGGCCGATGACGGGGTGGCGGTAGGGGTGGTGTTGAAATGCGGCGGCGAAAAGGAGTTGGTGGAGGTTGCGGTTGGGATCGTCATAGCCCATGGCGAATTCGCGGCGGATGACCTCTTGTTCTTTGATAACCTCGTCGGCCGGCAGGGTGGAGCGGAAGACGGCGTCGGCGATGACGTCGAGGATGGTTTTCCAGCCGTCCGCGGGGGCGTCCACGTAATAAACGGTACGGTCGAAGGACGTGTAGGCGTTGACGTAGCCGCCGAGGGACTGGATGGTCTGGGTGATTTCGGCGGTGCTGCGGGTGGAGGTGCCCTTGAAGAGCATGTGTTCGACGAAGTGGGAGATGCCCGCACCGGTGAAGCGTCCTTCGGTGATGCTGCCCGAGGCGGTCCATGCCTGGATGGAAACGACGGGAGAGGACCGGTCTTCGCGAACGATGAGGCGGAGGCCGTTGGGGAGAGTGCGGAGATGGGTGGGCGGGAATTGGATGCGCAAATCGGACGTGTCGTCGGTGGAGGTGTCGCGGGAGCAGGAGGTGGTCAGGGTCATGGTGAGCATGAGAAGGGATGCGACGGCCGCGCGGCGGATGTTCGGCGCATGGGCGGCGATCAGTTTTTTATAGGGCATGAGGTTGTCATCTGGGTTGGTTCCGTGAGACGGGCGTTCAATATGGTGGGGAGGTGGATCGGGGTCAACCTTCCGGGTCATCGAGAATGAGTTCGAGGCGGGTGGCAAGGACCGGGGGGAACTTCGCGGGCCATGTTGGGTCCACCAATCCGACCGCGATCAGGTCCCGCAGGTGCATTCGATCCTTGTCCCGAAGCCGTCCGCAGGCAAAGCCCTTTCATCGTTTCGCATCAATCCTCGTGGGGGAGCGGCTTAGGGGAATTATTTTTGATGCGGCGGCGCGAGCTTGAGTTTTTGCGGCGAGGGCGGGGGGTGGCGGGGCGGGCGGGCAGGAAAGGTTTCACAAAGGCGTCTTCGAAGGAGAAAATTT
>CAZTYG010000245.1:0-3898 GCA_964617445.1 uncultured Blastochloridaceae bacterium | reverse complement strand
GAGCGGGGAGGGCGGGGGTGGGTGGTCCAAGACGTGGGAATGACGCTCCAGCAAAGCGAGGTGGGACTATTCGACGAGCGGGGCGCTCGCCCTACAGTTCGGAGGGTCGGCCAGACAGGCCAATCAACGTCGGCGGCGCGGAGGGGGAGGGGTGGCACCGGGGGGGAGTTCCTGGCGGACACGGAAAGTGATGCGGGCTTTGGAGAGGTCGTAGGGGGACATTTCCATTTTCACCTTGTCGCCGATGCCGAGGCGGATGAAGTGTTTGCGCATTTTTCCGGAAATGTGGGCGAGGACTTCATGGCCGTTGGCCAGCTCCACTTTGAAGGTGGTGCCTTTCATGACCGCTTTCACGGTGCCTTCGACTTCAATGTAATCTCCTGCCATGGGGAGCGAGGAAACTACCAGAAGCCCCCGACCGGTCAAAGGCTAAATTTGGTATGGTGACGGCGGGCAAAGGACGGATAATGCAGCGGTGAAAAAGGACGAGAACACGGCGGGACCCGCCGTCCGGATCATGGTGGCGATCATGGGTTCGCGCGTGCTGGGGTTGGTCCGTGATGTGGTGCTCAATTCGGTGTTCGGTGCGGGAATGGCACTGGACGCGTTCTGGACGGCCTTCCGGATTCCGAATCTGCTGCGGGATTTGTTCGCCGAGGGCGCGCTCTCCGCCGCTTTCACCACCACGTTCTCCAAAAAGCTGGCCACCGACGGCAAAGAAGCCGCCTTTCGCCTGGCCAATCTGATGTTCACAAGCATGGCGTTGATTTTGGCGGTGGTGTGTGTGATCGGAATGATTTTCAGCGATCAGATTGTTGGTGTGATCGGCGGCGGCTTCGCCGACACCCCCGGTAAACTGGAGCTCACCGCGGAGCTGGTTCGCATCTTGTTTCCTTTCATCTTGTTCGTATCACTGGCGGCGATTTACATGGGTTTGCTCAACAGCCTCGGCAGCTTCGGATTACCCGCCTCGGCTTCGACAGTGTTCAATGCCACCAGCATTATCTGCGGACTAGGGCTGGGTTGGTGGGTGGACCCGGAGTTCGGACCTGACGCCATCTACGGCTTCGCATGGGGCACGGTATTGGGCGGGATCGCCCAACTGCTCATCCAGATGCCGCGGGCGCATGCGTTCGGGTTGCGGCTCCAGTTGTTGTGGGACTGGCGCGACCCGGACTTGCGCAAGGTTTATATGCTGGCGCTGCCTGCGGTGGTCGGGGTGGCGGCGGTGCAGGTGAACGTCTTGGTCAACACCTGGTGGGCCAGCCACATGGGCGAGGGGGCGGTGACATATTTTAACAACGCTTTCCGACTCATGCAGCTGCCCATCGGTATGTTTGGTGTGGCCATCAGTATGGTGGTGCTGCCGCATGTATCGAGATCGGTCGTGGGCGAGAACATGCATCTGTTCCGCAGCAAGGTGGTGGAAGGGATCAAGCTGGCGTTGTTTCTCACTGTGCCCGCATCAATCGGCCTGTGTGTGTTGGCCGAGCCGATCATCGGCTTGATCTTCCAGCACGGCAGGTTCGGAGCGGTGGACGTCCTGCAAACCGCGCGGCTGCTCCAGTTTTTCACCATCGGCCTGGCCGGTTACGCCTGCATCAAGGTGATGGCACCAACCTTCTACGCGTTGGATATGCCGAAGGTGCCGGTGATGATCAGTGTGCGGGCGATATTTTTGAATCTCGTCATCACGCTGGTGTTGATCAAAGGCCTGGGGTTCGGATTGATGGCACTGCCGTTGTCGATCTCGCTGGTGGCGTTGCTTAATTTGTTCCAGCTGGCCTTCGCCTTGAGCCGTCGGCTGGGGTCGCTGACCACGGGGACCGATTTCCCCGGTTTCTTTCTCAAGTTGATTCTCATGGCGCTGGTGTTGGCGGCGTTCGCGTGGTCGGCGGCGCGGGGGGTGGCCGCGCTTGCACCGGACGGATTCGCGGGCAATCTGTTGATGCTGGTCGTGGTCATCCCTCTTTCCATGGGCATATGGTTCGGTATAGCGTGGAAACTCGGACTCGATGAAATGAAAGCGGTCGGGGATGTGTTCGCGCGTTTGTCACGGCGTCGTTCTTGATCATTCTTCGTACAGGCATTAAAAACAAACAGCACCAATCCGAATCCCCATGCTTGTCAAAGACATCCTGGCCGCGAAAGACGGCCCCGCGTTCAGCTTCGAGTTCTTCCCGCCCAAGGACGAGCCGGGTTGGGACGCGCTTTTTGAAACTATCGCCGACCTCCGCCGGCTCGATCCGTCCTATGTCAGTGTGACCTACGGGGCAGGTGGTTCCACTCGCGACCGGACCCATGACCTGGTGCTGCGCATCCAGAAAGACACCGGGATCACCGTGGTATCGCACCTGACTTGCGTCAACGCCACCCGCGACGATATCGACGCGGTGCTGCGGCGGTATGAGTCGGAGGGGATCATAAACATTCTGGCCCTGCGCGGCGACCCTCCCAAAGGGCAGGATGATTGGACCGCCACGGCCGGCGGGTTCTGCTATGCGGCGGAACTGGTCAACCACATCCGTAAGCATTATCCGCGGATGGGCGTCGGCGTGGCGGGTTTTCCGGAGGGCCACCCGGCCACACCCAACCGCTTGCTCGAGATGGACCACCTCAAAGCCAAAGTCGATGCCGGGGCCGATTACATTGTGACCCAGTTGTTTTTCGACAACCGCGACTTCCTGGACTTTTGCGAACGTTGCGAACTGGCCGGAATTCGCGTCCCGGTCATCGCCGGAATCATGCCGGTCACCACGCGCGCGGGCATGGTCCGAATGGCGGAGCTGGCCGCCGGGGCCCGCATCCCGGCGCCGTTGCTGCGCGCGGTCACGGCGGCCGCCGATGACGCCGAAGTCGCTCGTATTGGTCTGGAATGGGCCGCCGAGCAGGCAGCTGGGTTGGTGGCGACGGGGATCGATGGCATTCATTTCTACACACTGAACAAAGCCGACGCCACCCGTCGTATCGTCGGAAATCTAACCGGGAAAAATCCATGAGCAAAAAGTCCTTTGCCCGCACCACCGCCCGCACGCCTACTCCCACCCGCACCCCGGTGCCCACGTCCAAAAATTCCGCCGTGAAGCGGGCCCGTTCGCGCCGCACCACCGGTGATCCCGCAACCGATGGACGCATCGACGCCCTTCTCAAAGAGGCCGGGGTGGATGGCGACTACGAATATTTCCGCGACATGCTGGTCACGGTGCTCGGTTTTGCCGCCGACAAGCCCCATCCGGCCGATGTCCGGCTGTTTAATACCGCCATCAAAGAGATACGCACGGCCAACGCCGTCTTCAAACCCTACAGCGGCATCAAAAAAATCAGTGTCTTCGGCTCTGCCCGCACCGCACCGGGGCGCGAGGAGTACAAGTCGGCGGTCGAATTCTCGCGCATGATGATGGAGAGCGGTTACATGGTCATCACCGGCGGCGGCGACGGTATCATGGGTGCCGCCCAAGCCGGTGCCGGACGCGAGCGCAGCTTCGCCCTCAACATCAACCTCCCCTTCGAGCAGCAGGCCAACAAAACCATTCTCGGCGACGAAAAGCTCATCGAGTTCAAATATTTCTTCACCCGTAAGCTCAACTTTGTGAAGAACTCCGACGCCATCGCGCTGTTTCCGGGCGGATTCGGCACCATGGACGAGGGCTTTGAGGCCATCACCTTGATGCAGACAGGAAAATCCCTGATCGTCCCGGTCGTTTTTATCGATGCTCCCGGCGGCAACTTCTGGCGCACCTTCGAGCGTTACCTGCGCGAGCATCTTCTACTCGACGGTCTGATCTCAGCGCAGGATTTCCATCTTTTTAAAGTCACCGACAACCTCGAAGAGGCGCGCAAGGAGGTCGTCAACTTCTACTACAACTTCCACTCCTACCGCTACGTTCGCGACACCCTG
>CAZTYG010000244.1:0-3906 GCA_964617445.1 uncultured Blastochloridaceae bacterium | reverse complement strand
TTGCCGATCTCGGCCAGCAGTTCCTCCACCAGGGCTTTGGCCTCGGTGGAGGTTTTGTTCATTTTCCAATTACCGGCGATGATTTTTTTGCGGGGCATGGGGATGATTATTGGATGAGTTGTTTTTGGATGAAATGACAGGTTTCACGGGCGATCCGGTCCCACTCGGCGTCGAGGTTGGTCACAGCACCGATGATTCCGCCTTCGCCCCGTGATCCGCCCTCCAGGCGAAATTTTGCCACAGGCTGGCCGGATGATTTGGCGAGATCATAGATCATGATGTCGGTGACCACCTCACGGGCTCCGCCGCCGAAGTTGCCCACAAAGTAACGTGAGGCTCCCGAACCCGCATTGACGTGATGAATGTTTCCGGTGATCAACAACCCCGAGTTGGGAAGGGAGGACGGGGCCATACGGGTGTCCGGAGCAATCTCTTTCGTCCGGTACAGCATCCGTAGGTTGAGTTTTTCCATTTCCTGTTTGATGAAGGCATCTTTGCTGAGATTTCCAAAGTCGCCTTGCCAATGAGAACCCGGATGGAAGGGTTTTACGTAAATGACTGTGGGTGGGGTGATTTTTCCGCGAATTTCGGGTTCACCTGTAGTGGACATGGATGCACAACCGACGGCCAGCACGGTGACGGCGAGAAGGAACAGGAGAGGATGGAGGCAGGATGGTTTCATAAAAATCATTTTTCGACGAGGTTGGTGACGCCGGGGAGATATTTGCCTTCGAGGAGTTCGAGGGAGGCACCGCCGCCGGTGGAGCAATGGGTGACTTTATCCGCGACGCCGAATTTTTTCGCGGCGGTGGCGGTATCGCCGCCTCCGACGACGGTGACGGCTCCACGGGCGGTGGCGGCAGCGACGGCTTCCGCCATGGCTTTGGTGCCGTTGGCGAAAGCGTCGAATTCAAACACACCGCAGGGGCCGTTCCAGATGATGGTTTGGGCGCGTCCGATGGCTTCCTGGTAGAGCGCGATGGATTTGGGTCCGGCGTCCAGGCCTTCCCAACCGTCAGCAATGCCTTGTTGGTCGTCGGCGGGTTGGGTGTTGGCATCGGGGGCGAATTTATCAGCGCAGAGAAAATCCACCGGCAGGATCAGTTTCACGCCGCGGGCCTTGGCTTTTTCGGTCAGCTCGCCGACGATTTTCGCGCCTTCTTCGTCGAAGAGACTGGAGCCAATTTTCATGCCTTCGAGGGTTTTCTTGAAGGTATAGGCCATACCGCCGCCGATGATGATTTCATCGGCTTGATCAATGAGGTTGCGGATCAGGGGGATTTTATCGGCAATTTTGGCGCCGCCGAGGATGGCGAGCAGGGGGCGTTTGGGGGATTCGATCACGGCGGCAAAGGCGTCGAGTTCCTTTTGCATGAGGAAACCGGCGACACGTTCGGGCAGGCAGACGCCGACGACCGAGGAGTGGGCGCGATGAGCGGTGCCAAAGGCGTCGTTGACATAGACGTCGCCGAGTTTGGTGAGGCTCTCACGAAAGGCTTTGATTTTATCTGGGTCGGCTTTTACCGAAGTGCCGTCCTCCTGCTTGGCTTTGCCTTCTTCCTCGATGTGGAAACGGAGGTTTTCCAGCAGGATCACATCACCGGGGGTGAGTTGGGCACAGGCGGCCTCGACTTCCGGGCCGACGCAGTCGGAGAGGAAAGTGACGGGGCGGCCGAGCAGCTCCTGGAGTTTTTCGGCGACGGGTTGGAGGGTGTATTTCGGGGTGGGTTTGCCGTTGGGGCGTCCGAGGTGGCTCATCAGGATCACCGAGGCACCGTGTTGCAGAGCGTGCTCAATGGTGGGGATGGCGGCGGAGATGCGCTGGGTGTTGGTGATCACGCCTTCTTTTAGGGGCACGTTGAAATCGACCCGCATGAGCACGCGCTTGTTTTTGAGATCAAGGTCGGAGATGGATTTTTTCATATGGTGGGAGGCTAACAACACAAAGGCACAAAGACGCGGAAATCAGCGCAATGGCCTTTCCGCAGCTTTGCGCCTTTGTGTTTGAAGGTTTGTGTTATTTCGAGGCGATGTGTTTGAGGAGATCGACGCAGCGGTTGGAGTAGCCCCATTCGTTGTCGTACCAGCTCACCAGCTTGAAGAATTTGCTGTTGAGGCCGATGCCGGAGCCGGCGTCGAAGATGCTGGAGTGGCGGTCGTGAATGAAGTCGGAGGAAACCACCTCGTCGGTGGTGTAGGCGAGAAAGCCCTTGAGGTAGGTTTCGCTGGCTTTTTTCATCGCCGCGCAGATTTCTTCGTAGGAGGTTTCTTTGACGGTTTTGACGGTGAGATCAACGACCGAGACGGTGGGGGTGGGGACGCGAAAGGCCATGCCGGTGAGTTTGCCTTTGACTTCGGGGATCACGAGGCCGACGGCTTTGGCGGCGCCGGTGGTGGAGGGGATGATGTTGATGGCCGCGGAGCGTCCGCCTTTCCAGTCCTTGCGGCTGGGGCCGTCCACGGTTTTCTGGGTGGCGGTGTAGCTGTGAACGGTGGTCATCAAGCCTTCTTCGATGCCAAAGCCTTCTTTGAGCAGGACATGAACGACAGGGGCCAGGCAGTTGGTGGTGCAGCTGGCGTTGGAAATGATGTGGTGGTTGGCGGCGTCGTATTTCTCGTGGTTGACGCCCATGACGACCGTGATGTCCTCGTTTTTACCCGGGGCGGAAATAATGACTTTTTTCGCGCCGGCGGTGATGTGGCCTTGGGCTTTTTCGGCTTCGGTGAACAGACCGGTGGACTCGATCACGTATTCGACGCCCAAGTCTTTCCAGGGCAGCGCGGTCGGGCCTTCTTTCACAGCCAGGCATTTGATCTTCTGGCCATTGACCACCAGCACGTCGTCTTCGGCGACCGAGGGGGAGGACTTTTCACTGTGAACGTCGCCGTCGAAGCGGCCTTGAATCGAATCATATTTGACCAAGTAGGCGAGGTTATCCGCGGGAACGAGGTCGTTTACGGCAACGACCTGGATATCCTTGCCGAGCAGTCCCTGGTCACAAATTGCGCGAAAAACGAGCCGTCCGATGCGTCCAAATCCATTGATGCCAACCTTGATCATAGTGTCTCCTGAAGTGTTTTTTAGGGTCGTTCCTGTGCTGTGATGATGGTGTTCGCGCCCGGAAAACCCTGTTGGACGCAGACGTTTGGGAAATTAGGCGGGGGGTTCGGGCGGGTCAATGGAAAACGGACGGGTTGTTTGCAATCGATCAACAAAATCGGCTTGGCTGCAATGAAAGCATTCGCGTAGAATGCAAATATGATGAAAGCATGCAATCGTTTCCTTGATGTGGAGAACGACCAGGATGTGGGTTTGCAAATCGCTCCCATGGTGAATTTGGTGGTGATCCTCGTGGCGGTTTTTGTGTTCGCATCATCGTCCAAAATCATGGAAACAGAGATGGGCGTCATGTTGCCCGCAGGAATGGGGGTGGGCCGTATGGAGCCTGTGGTTCTGTATATCGAGCCAAGCGGTGCGGTGCGGTTCAATAATCAGTCGGTTCCCATCGCCGGAAATGGTGACATGACCGGGTTAGTGGACCGGCTGCTCGATATTCGAAGCACTCTTGGGCCGCCTTCTGTCATCTTACGTCCGCATGCGGACAGCACGCATCAACATGTCATCAGTGTTCTGAGTGCCTGCAGCGAGGGGGGAGTTTTATCGGTTGGTTTTGCCGGACAGTGAAGGTGGCGAGAGTCATTTTCCACGTTGATTCACCGACCTCCACGCGCTCGGAACGAGCGCTTGCCCCCGGCCTTCGAGCCGAAGTCCCTCCATATCTTATTTTGGACTGCGGTGGCAGAGCGCAGCGCCGACACCGCTTTGGGAGCGCCCGGGGGGCGGGGGTTGCTGGATCATGTTACGGGGGTGGCGTTCCCGTGAACTGGGATGGGTCCGGCTTATTT
>CAZTYG010000243.1:0-3920 GCA_964617445.1 uncultured Blastochloridaceae bacterium | reverse complement strand
AATACATGGAGAAATTCAATGTTTCCCGCCTGGTCGGCTCTCCTCCCGGCTACGACGGCTACGAAGAAGGCGGCCAGCTCACCGAAAAAGTCCGCCGTCGCCCCTACTCGGTTGTCCTCTTCGACGAAATCGAGAAGGCCCACCCCGACGTCTGGAACATCCTGCTCCAAATCCTCGAAGACGGCCGGATCACCGATTCCCTTGGACGCAAGATCGACTTCCGCAATACTATCATCATTCTCACCTCCAACGTCGGTGCCGAACTCATCAAAAAGGGCTCCGTCGTCGGATTTGGTGCGGTGGACAACGACCAGGCCGACTACCAGGTCATCAAAACCAAACTCACCGATGAGGCCAAGAAAGTCTTCAAGCCCGAGTTTCTCAACCGCCTCACCGATCTCATCGTTTTCCACTCCCTCAACAAAGTTCACCTCTCCGAAATTGTCGGCATGGAGACCGCCAAAGTTGGCAAGCGCCTCGGCGAACGCCACATCACGCTCCGCTTCACCCAGGCCGCCAATGAGTTCCTCATTGAGAAAGGCCACGACACCGCCTATGGTGCCCGGCCCCTGCGCCGTGCCATCGAACGTTACGTCGAGGACCCCATTGCCGAGGAAATCATCAGGGGCGAAGTCAAGGACGGCGACATTGTCAGCATTGATCATAAAAAGGGTGCCGAGGAACTCACCTTCACCTCCACCCATGCCGAACCCGACAAACCCGTCGGGACCAAATAAAAAGACACTTGCCAGAACCGGCGGCGTATGGTTTCTTTTCCAGCTCACTTTGACCCTATCGTCTAGTGGCCTAGGACACCTCCCTTTCACGGAGGCGACGCGGGTTCGACTCCCGCTAGGGTCACCACTTACTGGCGCCGACCGGAGCGGTCGGCCTGCTTATCTCCCCGCACGCTCTGGACAAGTGTTTGCCCCCGGCGGCTGACGCCGACGTAACCACCCGGCCTTCGATCCCACCTTGACCGAAAGAACGCCGATGCCATTATTGTAGCAAGGTGCAAAAAGAAAATTCCTCTCTCAATCGGAAAGATAAAACCGCAATTGGCACGTTCGGCATCTCCCTGCTTTTGCATGCGGCCCTTTTCTTGGTGATCGGAAGTTACGTAATTTTCGAAGGGGTGGTTCCCAAAACCCCGTTCATCACCAGCGGGGAACTTGTCACTGTGGATCAAGAACTGGTGATCGACACCCCGGACATCCTGCCCGACATTCCCGAATTCAGCCCGGAAATGCCCAATTTTGATCCATCGTCTTCGGATGCCAGTCCGGACGCCGGATCCCCGGTCGATCTCATCATATCCTCAGCGCCTTCCACCGCCTACACGATGCCGGCGCCGATGCCTGGAGCAATTGCCACCGGCACGATTGGGCGTACCAGTGGCATGGGTGGTGGCGGCGGCGGACCGGGAGGCACGACCCGTGCTTCATCCTTCTTCGAAACGCCACTCGAAACCAAACGCATCGTCTTCTTGATCGACATCTCCGGCAGCATGGTGATTCAACCCCGCTCGACTTCGACATGGAACACCCTGGAACAGGAATTGGAACGTGCTCTCGCCGGGCTGGGCGGTGGTGCCGAATTCAACCTGGTCGGTTTCGCCGGAGAATCGGCGACCTTTCGAGGCAGGCCGGTGCCTGCGACTCCCGACAACATCCGCAATGCCATGTCATGGATATCCAAGCAGAGCCCGGCTCAAGGGCTTCCCCGCGGTGCCACGACCGTCTCCCGCGCGGAACAGCCTTTCAGCAACACCCGCTGGGGGGGGACCGCCGCCCATCTGGCCCTTGCGGAGGCATTTGACATGTCTCCCGACACCATTGTGCTGCTCTCCGACGGAGACCCCACTTTTCCGGGAAACTCCCTCAGTGTCCGTCTCAAAGACAAAACCGTGGTGAATTCCATCTCCCTCCTCCATCGTTGGGTTCAGGAACAACAATCCGCACTTCAGACTCCGGTCACGATCCATTCGGTCTCCTACCTTGCCGAAGGCGGAGAGAACTTCATGCGCGATCTGGCCACCCAAAACAACGGCACCTATCGACAGGTGAAATAAACCGCCCCAATTCCCTCCTTGAATCATCCCCCACGGAGGCTAGAAACGGGGCGTGAAAACCGAGGGAATTGATGTCCGTTATGTCGCCGACCTGGCCCGGATTGAGCTGACCCCCGAAGAGGAACAACTCTTCCAGAACCAGATCGGCCAGATTGTCGATTATGTTCAAAAGCTCCAGGAGGCTGATGTCTCCTCGGTTCCCGACACTCCGGTCGATCCCCATTTGCCCACCAATGTCCTGCGGGCCGATGCAGTCCGTCCGAGCTTTGACGCCGCCACCGCGCTTTCCAACGCCCCCAAACAGTGCGACAACCTTCTCATCATGCCGAAAATCGTCGAATGAGCCTGCATTCCCTCTCCCTTACCGAACTCCAGGCACGCCTGCGCGCCAAGGAAATCTCCCCTGCCGACATCATCCGTGATCTCGCCGCCCGCCACGACGCGGTGGACGGCAAAGTCAACGGCTACCTGCGCTTTGATGCCGACGCCGCCCTGAAGGCCGCTGCGGATGCCGATGTCTCCCTTCCGCTCGGCGGCCTGCCCATCGCCATCAAAGACAACATCAACGTCACCGGCGAGGGCTGCACCTGCGCCTCCAAAATCCTCGAACCCTACAAGGCCCCATACGACGCCACCGTCGCCGCGAAGCTTCGCGCCGCCGGTGCCGTTTTCCTCGGTCGCACCAACATGGACGAGTTCGCCATGGGCTCCTCCACTGAAAACTCCGCTTTCCTCCAAACCCGCAACCCGTGGAATCTGGACACCATTCCCGGCGGCAGCAGCGGCGGTTCGGCCGCCGTCGTTGCCGCCGACGAAGCCATTGCCGCCCTCGGCTCGGACACCGGCGGCTCCATCCGCCAGCCCGCCGCGTTATGCGGTTGCGTCGGTTTCAAACCCACCTACGGACGCGTCTCCCGTTACGGTCTGATCGCTTTCGCCTCCTCGTTGGACCAGATCGGCCCGCTGACCAAAACCACCGCCGATTCCGCCCTGCTCCTCAACATCATCGCCGGCCATGACTCCATGGAGAACACCAGCCGCCCAGTCGATGTCCCTGATTACACCGCCGCCCTCAACCGCCCTGTCAAAGGCCTTAAAATTGGCATCCCCAAGGAATACTTTATCGACGGCATCGACTCCGAAGTCGCCGCCGCCGTGAAAAAAGCCATCGATTGGTATGCCGCCGAAGGCGCGGAGATCATCGATATCTCGCTGCCACACACCTCCTACGCCGTGGCTGCCTACTACGTCATCGCCACCGCCGAGGCCTCCGCCAACCTCGCGCGCTTCGACGGTGTCCGTTACGGCCGCCGCGCCGCCGATGCCACCGACATGATCTCGGTCTATCGCAAGAGCCGCGCACAGGGCTTCGGCCCGGAAGTCAAACGCCGCATCATTCTCGGTACCTACGTTCTCAGCTCCGGTTACTACGACGCCTATTACAATCGCGCCCAGAAAGTCCGCCAACTCCTGCGCCGCGACTTCGAACAGGCCTTTCAGACCTGCGATCTCATCCTCACCCCCACCTCCCCCACCCCCGCATTCCGTGCCGGGGAAAAAACCCAGGACCCGCTGCAGATGTATCTGGCCGACATCTTCACCATTGCCGTCAATCTCGCCGGCGTCCCCGGCATCTCCATTCCTTGCGGCCTCACAAATGCCAAACTCCCCGTCGGCCTCCAACTCATCGGCCCCCATTTCGGCGAAGAGTCCCTCCTCGCCGCCGCTCACCAATACGAACAATCCAACCCCTGGGTCAAAGAGCGTCCCGCGCTCTAAACCCACAGAATACAACCATTCGTGGTTACAACCGGCTGTTTCAATCGAAAATTGTAAATTGTAAACCGAA
>CAZTYG010000242.1:0-3935 GCA_964617445.1 uncultured Blastochloridaceae bacterium | reverse complement strand
TTCTACATGGCTACACCTACCTTCGGGAATTTTATCGCACGGTCACCACGGCGGCCGTTGCGGCGAGGCCGGATGCCCTTTTGGACTTTCAATGCGCCCACCCGCAGTTCGCCGAGTTTCACAACATGACGCGGCTGAATGATTTCTTCCTGCCGCAAGCCCAGGCCCTGCGGGTCATGTCCACCCGCGCCCGCATCGCAAGGATTGCCTCCTTGGGTGCTCTCATCGATACCGATTGCCCGGCGGGACTGGCCTATTTGCGGGGATCGACAAGCTTTGGCAATCAAAGTCTCTACCTCACGCACGCCCAACTGGCCGACCCCGAGATCGTCGCTGCCGTGAAGGCGGGCCAGGCGGGTGTTGATGGCTCAACATGATGGGTTATAAGAGCAAGTCAAATATTACGTGTCCTAATATTCTGGATTTGCCAATCGGTACCCGAAGTGAAAAGGTGGTTTGTGAACAAGTGCTTGCTGATGGTGAAACAATCAAAGTGAATGGAGTGGAGGCCATGACCAGTCTTGTTTCCGCCAACGGAGTTCCGGCCGATGCCCAGGAATACCGTTCCACTTACGATCAGTCCCAGTCCGCCTACGATCCGTTGACCGGAGTCGCCTACCTGCCCTACATGGAGGACCCGGATGGGCGGTCCCCGTTTGAAAATTTCATGGTGCTCTACGATATGCGGAAGCGCGAGATCATCCACTCCCGCCTGCCCATTGGCTCGGCCCATGAGCGCGACAACCACAATGCCGCCTGGCTGCATGTCGATGCCGACGGTTACCTCCACATGACCTATGGTGCGCATAATTCCACGGTTTATTATCGTCGATCTGTCGCTCCCCATGATGCCGATCTCTCCCATGGGCTGACCGAAGAGCGGGCCGTCTTTGATCATGCTTCCTACCCGCGTATCTTTTCCGATCCCGGTCGGCCCGGAACGTTGGTGGTCATTTACCGTGGCAGCGACAATCCCGATGGCGGATCGCACAAATACATGAGTGCGGCCCGCTCGACCGATGCCGGGATCACATGGCAGCACACCCTGATAGCGGACATCAGCGGGCGGGGAGAGACGCCGATGATCTATCCATCGGCCAAAATGGGTCATGACGGCTGGCTGCATGTGGCATGGTCATGGAGGCCGCATCACACCGGGGTCAGCGTCCGTAACGGCGTGGGCTACGCAAAATCTCCCGATTGCGGCCTCACTTGGTACCGGGCCGATGGCAGCTTGTATGAGTCTCTGCCCCTGAACGAAACCAGTTGGGGCTATGTCACCCGGGACCCCGCCGAATCTGTGCTCTGCAACTGGCCGCTGGATGCCGGACAACACCCCATTATTTTTCATGTCCAAAGAATGAGCCATGTCTCCTGCTCACGTTGGACCGGAACGGAATGGCGTATGACGAAGGTTGCCGACTTTGACCGGGAAGCTGGAATCGACTACATGCAGGCCAACCTGGCCTGTGACGGTGTGTTGGAACTGATCGGCCAGCGACGTGGAAGCCGGACGGGCGAACCCAAGCATACCTTCCGGCTCAGCTCGGCTGATGGGGGAGTCACCTGGGACGTGGCGAACCTTCGCGAGGCCCCCCGGCTCGCGGCTGATCCTGACCTGGCCTCGGACTACATGTATCCTGTCATGGTCTATGACCAACGCATTGAGAAGAACGTTTATCTGGTTTCTACGTCGGAACGGAAGATTTTGCTGATTGATCCCAAGCGGTCATATTGAAATGGTTTAAACTCCGCATTGAATCCCATCCGACTCCCCCACGATGAGCGACCCCGCATTTTTTACTCCTTTTGAAACACCCAATTTGCCGGAAATCCCCGACCGGACCTTTGATATCCGGGAACACGGAGCCTTGGCGGGCGGAAAACTGCCCAACACTCATGCGGTTGCCGCTGCCATCTCGGCTGCCATTGAGGCCGGTGGTGGACGGGTGCTCGTGCCTGCCGGCATCTGGCTGACCGGGCCCGTTCATTTGCGAAGCCACATCGAGCTTCATCTCGAAGCAGGGGCAGAATTGCGCTTCAGCCAGACTACGGAAGATTATCTGCCGGTCGTTTACATGCAGCGGGGAGGCGTATGGTGTTATACTTACTCGCCGTTTATTTATGCGCGTGATTGCCATGACATCGCCATCACGGGCAGCGGCATCTTCAATGGCCAAGGGGAAACTTGGTGGCCGTGGAAAAAAGCGCAGCCGGGAATGGCCGATTTATTCCAAGCCAACGCGGACCGGCGACCGGTCGAAAAGCGGGTTTATGGCACCAGGGAGGCCGGAGTGCGTCCGCCCATGTTGCAAATGATTGAGTCGGAGCGTGTTTTGATCGATGGCGTGACCTTCCGCGACAGCCCCTCCTGGACCCTCCACCCTGTTTGCTGTCAGGATCTGACCATCCGGGGAGTTCAAGTTTATAATCCCCCGCATGCCGCCAATACCGATGGCATCGATCCTGACTCCTGTCGAAATGTGCTGATCGAAGATTGCATGGTGGACACCGGCGACGACGGCATCTGTTTGAAGTCGGGACGCGACGCCGACGGGCGGGAGCTGGGGCGTCCCTGTGAGAATGTGCTCATCCGCCGATGTTTGGTAAGGCGTGCCCATGGCGGCTTCGTGATAGGGAGTGAAATGTCGGGGGGAGTCCGCAATGTGCTCGTGGAGGATTGTGAATTTGACGAGACCGATTGTGGTGTCCGCATCAAGACCCGGCCAGGTCGCGGCGGACTGGTGGAAAACATCCAGGTGCAACGCCTGAAAATGCGCAACATCCGCAGGCAGGCGATTATCGTTACCTCCCACTACGGCGGGGAGAAAATTGACATCGATTACGGAAAAGAAGGCTGGATTCCCGAAATTCGCCGCATCCACCTGCGACAAATTGACTGTGAATCGGCGAAGTCAGCCATCCACTTGAACGGTTTGTTGCAGCAACCTTTGCGGGATATTTCATTGGAAGAGGTCAAAATCACCGCCGAGCAGGAGATGGTGGTGAACAACGTCATCGGGCTGCGCACCGATCGACTCGATATCCATATTTCGGAGGGACGAGATTGAGCACCAAAAGCATCTTCCTTATTGGCGACAGCATCTCCGTGCAATATGGCCCCTATTTGGAGCAGTATCTCGGCTCGCAGTGCCGTCTGATTCGGAAACAAGGCCTTGCCGAGGCATTGGTTGATCTGGACCGGCCCCGTGGTGCCAACGGGGGAGACTCCGCCCGCGTGTTGGCTTATTTGCGCGAGTTGGATGGCTTGGGCGGAGTGGATGCCGACCTCCTGCTGGTCAATTGCGGTTTGCACGATATCCGGCGAAGCCGTGAGGACAAGCGGCTTCAATTGGAGTTGAAGGATTACGTCGCCAATCTGAAGGCAGCGGTTGCGCTGGTTCGGCCTTGGCGGGCTAAACTCGTGTGGATCCGCAGCACCCCGGTGCCCGAAAACGTGATCAGCCAAAGGTCGTTCACCCGCAGCGAATCGGATCTCGAGGAATACAACCAAGCTGCTGATACCGTCATGGCCGGTGCAGGGGTGCCGATGATCGACCTGCACAGCTTCACGGCCGGTCTGGGTCCGGACTTGTATTGCGATCACGTTCACTTCATTGACTCTGTCCGCCGACAGCAGGGAGCCTTCCTCGCTGGCTGGGTTCTCGACCATCTCAGCAAGTCGCCGTCTCCATCTCCGCTATGAATCATTTTGGAAAGGCAGTCGAAAGTTTCGGGGGTTTGAGTGAGCGCTTCAGCGCTTTGGTTTTCCAGCCCGGAACCAAATCAACGGCTGAAGCCGTCACTCTGAACGCCGGGGACGGTGGGATAGATGGGAACTACAAATTTCGCGAAGAGGCGCGAATGAGGAAACCAAAATCCCCATTCGCGTCAATTCGCGTGATTCGTAGTTGACCCTGATTTTTCTGCCGGGG
>CAZTYG010000241.1:0-3940 GCA_964617445.1 uncultured Blastochloridaceae bacterium | reverse complement strand
TGGTCGCGGTCTGGTTCGAGGAGGAGTCCGGGGGTTTGATCGAGATTAAAATCGGAGGCGCGCAGGGTGTCGGCCAAGCCGGGAGAGAGGCCGCAAAAGACCACTTGCACGCCGTTTTTTGCGGTGAACTGCAGCAGGCGCACAAGACTGAGCGCAGCGGAGGAGTCCAGTCCGTAAACCCGCTCGAAGTCGAGCACGACATGGCTCAGGCGCGGCTGGGAGGTGTCGGCAAAGCGGTTGCGCACGCCGACCAAGACGTGGTTGGCACTGCCAAAAAAGAGGAAACCCTGCAGGCGCAACAGGTGGATGCAGCCGCCGTGTGCGCGCAGAATACGCTCGGCCCGGAGAGACCGGTCCACATTGCTGCGCGTCTGGGCTCCGGAGAAGATGGCGGACACCGCGTGCACCCGGCTGTAGTTATAGACAAAGAGGAGCGTGGCTCCGATGATGCCGGCGAAGACGCCTTCGAGGTAACCGACGGTTGCCACCACCATGAGGATAATCACAACCGCAAAGTAGTCACCGCGTGGCATGCGGCCCCATCCTTCCACGAGCCATTCGTAGAGGAAACGCAGGCCGAGGTAGAGAAGGACTCCGCCGAGGAAGTATTTGGGAATGTATCCGATGAAGGCGGGGCCGGAGATGAGCATGCAAAAGACACCGACGACCGTTACCCATCCGGCAAGCCGTCCACGGGCGCCGATCTCCCTTGCCAGGCGGGTCAGGCTCAGGGAGTGAAAGCCCACGATTCCGCCGGCGAGCGCGGCGGTCATGTTGGCGGCACCGATGGTTTTTAGTTCTTCATTAAAATCGGCTTCCTCTTCGGTTTCAATTTCGATGGCGCTGCTGTTGAGCAGAACCGAAATGATGCTGGTCAGGGCGATGGCACCGACATAGGGAAGCTGGGTGAGGAGCACCCCCCAGTCGGCCCCGGTGATCCGGGCAAGTCCTGCCAGCGACGCGATGGGGTCGTAGCGCATGGAAACCAGCAGCAGTCCGTTTCCGCGGGCCTCATCCAACGTTGCGCCCGACGCCACCAACCACACGTAAAATGCCACCATGCCGAACAGCAGCATGAGCGGCAGTACGTAGAATCGGCACAGCCAATGCGTGGCAAAAAACAAGAGCAGGCCGAAACACGCGCAGGGAATCCAGGGATCGAGGTCGCCGTTGATGATCTGCAGATGCAGGGTGTTGAGTTCGAAGGGCCTTCCGGTCATGACCGCGACCGATCCGGACGCCAAAAGCCATCCAGCACCGGCCAAGAAACCTCCCACCACCGGGTAGGGGATGAAGCGCACCAGGTTGCCCATTTTTCTCCGACCGAGGAGGTAACAGGCCATGCCGGTGACCACCGTGGCCAGCATGATGCCGGCGAGCACGGTGGCAAAGATCGTCTCCGTCGGCCTGCCGGGCATTTGGACGGTGATGCCGGCCGCCATGAATGCGAGAATGGGGGCGATGCGGTCCTGAGGAACTGCGATGAGTCCGGGGTAAAAACAACGGGATACCGTCCATATACCCACCACCACCGAACCCAGCAGGATGAGCATCATGCCCGCGCCCGCGTGCTGTTCCAGCGGTCCGGTATAAATCAGGAGGGAAAAGGAGGCCGCGAAAGTGGCCGTCATCACCGCAACAAATAGGCCGGCGAATATGTCGGGCATACCCGCATGGAGAGTCGAGAGAGAGCGGGTAGGCATGATGCGAGCGGCGTTTCTCCCAGACGAAGTCCGAGTTGTCCACTACGAAAGATTAATTGTCCGGACGAAAGCCGAATTTTTTTTAACTGGGGTAATGACCAGTGTAGATAAAATAATGGGCCGGGAAGGCCAGTGTTTGCGGGGCTTTCGGACGGGGGAGGTGAAGTGGAGAAAGCGGTGCAAAAGCTTTTCCAACTAGGGAGTTGACATTCCGCGTGTGGGACGACATTACCTTGCGCGGCACGGCGGGTTCAGTTGGTTGCTCCCCAAGGGGTTCCAGCTGGCCTGTGGGTCGTATTTTTTACGTCCACAATCTCCCGCTCTGTGCCGGATCAGAACGAGACGAATTTCACATGGCCAATATATTCCCGAAGTGGACAAACTGGATCGCCGTCAAGTTGGTGATGATGGTGCTGTGCACAGGCGCGGCCACGGTGTTCGGCGTGACGTATTATTTCACGCCCAAATACACCCGGATCGGCTACATGCCGACCCAGCCGGTGGAGTTCTCGCACGCGGTGCATGTGAACCAGCTGGGGATGGATTGCAGATATTGCCATACGGCGGTGGAGTATTCGTCCCATTCGAATGTGCCGACCACGCAGACCTGCATGAGTTGTCACAGCCAAGTGCAGAAGGACAGCCCCAAGCTCAAGCCGGTGCGGGAAAGCTGGGAGACCGGCGAGCCGATCCCTTGGGTGCGCATCCACCGCGCGCCCGACTACGTTTATTTCAACCACGCCATCCACGTGAACAGCGGGGTGAGTTGTTACAGCTGTCATGGCAACGTCGCCCAGATGGAGGTGGTCTGGCACGACCGTTCCCACAGCATGGGCTGGTGTCTGGAGTGCCACCGCGCCCCCGAGAACCATATCCGCCCGCAGGAAGAAGTTTTTAACATGGATTGGAAGCCGGAGAGCGCCGAGGCGCAGCGCGAGATGGGTATGAAATTTGTGAAGCAATGGAACATCAATCCTCCGGAAACCTGCGCGGGGTGCCACCGATGAAACACGTGGTCGAACACCCCCCCAAGCCGCCGCAGGGTCAGGGTTATTGGCGCTCGCTTTCCGAACACGCCGATTCGCCCGAATTCGCCCATTGGCTGGACCGCGAGTTTCCGCAGGGTGCATCCGAGTTCTGGGGTGACGGGGTGTCACGCCGCAATTTCCTGCGCCTGATGGGCGCGTCGATGGCGCTGGCAGGATTCGGCCTGAGCGGCTGCCGTCGTCCCGAAGCTTATCTGGTGCCGTTCACCCGCACACCCGAATGGCAGATTCCCGGCAGCTACCAACATTACGCCACCAGCCTGCCGCGCGCTCGCGGCGGCGTGCCGTTGTTGATGACCACGTATGACGGTCGGCCCACCAAGGTCGAAGGCAACCCGCTGCATCCGGTCTCCAAAGGCAAGAGCGACCTGTCCGCGCAGGCTGCCATTCTCGACATGTATGATCCGGAACGCGCGTCGCGCTTCACCAACAAGGGTGAGCGCATGGACCGCGCGAAGTTTTTCGAGGCGTTGGATGGCTGGGTGGCCGCATGGGGCGAAAACGGCGGCGAGGGGCTGGCGTTTCTGTCTCCGGATGAAAATTCGCCAACGGTGGACCGTCTGCGTGTGCTTCTGCAGGAAAAATTTCCCAGCGCGCGTTGGTATGAACACGATCCGCTGGCAATACCCCAATTCGATGCCGCAGTGCGCAAGGCGTTCGGTGCCGACCGCGCCATCCGTTCGCGCTTGGACCAGGCGAGGGTAATTTTGAGTCTGGATGCGGATTTTCTCGGCGATGATCCGGTTCACGGCGGAATGGAGGCGGTGCGCGGCTTCGCCGACGGCCGCCGCCTGCGCACGTCCGCCGATGCGATGAACCGTTTGTATCTGGTGGAAAGCCGCATGACGTTGACCAGCAGCCAGGCCGACCACCGCCTGCGCGTCCCCGCCTCGTTTGTTCCGGCGTTGACCGTGGCATTCGCCAAAGAAATCGCGCGCCGCACGGGATCAGCCGCGCTCGCATCGCTGGCCGATGCCGCCGGAGCCGACGTGGTTCCGGGGGTCGATCCGCAATGGGTCATTGAGGCCGCCGCCGATCTGGCCTCACGGCCTGGCTCCGCCTTGGTCATGGCGGGGGCGCATCAGCCGGAGTCCGTGCATGCCTTGGTCATTGCCATCAACGAGGCGCTGGGAGCGATGAACAGCACCTTGGAAGTTTACGGCACCGGAGTTCGTCCCGCCAACTCCGGCG
>CAZTYG010000240.1:0-3954 GCA_964617445.1 uncultured Blastochloridaceae bacterium | reverse complement strand
GTCAGGCGGCGGTGGTGATTTTTTGGAATGGGCGGCTTCCACGCCAAACTCCGGGCCGGGTTTCTCTGCGGAACCCGCTCCGCGGAGAACGAACGCAACCTGTTTTGCTGTAGGCCGTGTGTCCTCACGCGGCGGGGCGCATCGCAGGTGCGCGGGGGCGGCGTCTCTGCAAGGCGGCTTGATTTTACGTGAACCAGGGTGGGTCAGGCCTGATTACCGCGTGAGGACACACGGCCTACACCCGGAAGGTCGGATCACGCCTCCGGCGTTGGAGGGTTGCCGTCCTCGGCAACCGTAATGGCACACAAAGACCCAGTGACTGAGGATAGTCACCTTCCCAATTATCCGGTATCCCGCGCCAGCGCTGAAGGACGAGACGCCGTCGAGCCGGGATTTGGAGTTTGTCATTTGATTTATCTGCCTCCGAAAAAAATCATTCTTCCCAAAAATGATTCTGCCTCTCCGTCGTTCGGAATATTGGCAGAATGATTTTGGGGCAGAATCATTTTTCCAGTCGGTTGCGGAGTTCCTGCAGCAGGCTGCTGTGTCCGGGTGATTGAGCAAGGTTTCGGCATTCCCAGGGATCGTCGTGGAGGTCGAAGAGCTGGGTCTCTCCGCAGGCGTATTCGATGAGTTTGTGCCGCCCGGTGGTCACGCCCCGGATGGTATCGCAGTAGGCGAGGTGGAGCGCCTCGCGGCCGACGGCCCGGGGCGCATCGACCCGGAGCGCCCCGGCGAGGCTCCGCCCCTGCACTGAGGCGGGGACCGGCAATCCCAGCAAGTCGCAGAGGGTGGGAAAGATGTCGAGCAGATAGACCAGATCATCGGTTTGCCGACCCTGCGCAACGCCGGGTCCGGCGAAGATCAGCGGCACGCGCAGGCTGTGGTCGTAGAGGCTTTGCTTGCCCATCAATCCGTGTTGTCCAAGTGCCAGCCCGTTGTCACCAGCGAAAACGATGAGGGTGTTGTCGAGCGTGCCGGTTTCCGCGAGTCCCTGCAGGATTCTGCCAATGGCATCGTCGAGGTGCGAGATCATGGCGTAATAATCGGCGAGGTGCCGGCGGATTTCGCGCGGGTCGCGCGGAAATGCCGCCAGTAGTTCATCCCGGATGCGCAGGGCTCCGGTGTCGATCGGGTGTTCCGGCTGGAAGTTGGGCGGAAGACTGATGGTGGCCGGGTCATACATGGCGCGGTATTTTTCCGGCATGGTGCGCGGGTCGTGCGGGGCCATGAACGAAATGTAGGCGAAGAAGGGATGCCGCGGGTCGTGCCGCCCGAGGAAGTCGCAGGCGGCTCCGGTGAAAAGATCGGTGGAGTGGACCCCGGCGCGGATGTGGTCGACACGGCGGTGCTCGACAGCGTCGCCCGCGAACGGATCCCGGATGAAGGGCCGGCTGTTGTCGTAGCGCCCGCTGGGGTCGAAATCGCAGGCGGGCACGTTCCAGTGGTCGTCCATGCCGCCGAAGAAGATTTCGGCACCGTGGCTGAAGCTCCGGGCATAGGATCCGGTTCCGTTGTGCCATTTGCCGGTGCCGAAGGTTGTGTAGCCGGCCTGTTGCAGGGTTTCGCCAAGGAGGGTGTGGTCGGCGGGAATGGTCCTGCCCCGGTCATGCAAAGCGGAAAGGTGGCGTCCGGTGTGAAGCATGGCGCGGCTGGGCATGCAGATGGCGGGAGAGGTGCCGCCGGGGATGTGCGCGCGCGTGAATGCGGTTCCGCGCGCGACGAGGCGGTCGAGGTTCGGCGTGTGGATGGCGGGATTGCCTAGTGCCGCGATGGTGTCGAACCGCTGGTCGTCGGTGAACAGGAGCAGGATGTTGGTGGATGATGCCATGGAAAACGAATGGAAGTCAGTCGTATGGAATGAAGTTCCGGGCGGATTCGGACAATAGCCGTCCATCCGCGTCATACTGGTGCTGATGCCAGCCGCCGCGGAAGGCGGTGACCGGGCGGGCGGCTTCGGCCAGGCGGTGGATGAGTTGGCGGCGCAGTTGGGAGAGAATCTCCCGGCAAGACGGATCCTCAATGCGGTTGTGCAGTTCCCAAGGGTCCTCGTCGATGTGGTACAATTCGTCCTGTTCGTCCGGGAGATTGGCGACCAGCCGCCAGGGTCCGGAGACCAGGGCTTTGCGCAGCCGGTTTTCGGTGAGAGCACTGGAGCGGACGGGTTGGGGTTCGTTTCCGCCCAGCAGCGGACACAGACTGCGGCCCTGGACGGTGTCGGGAATCTCCAGCCCGGCCAGTTCGCAAAGCGTGGGGAAGAGGTCGATGCTTTCGACGATCTCGTGGGTTACCCGGCCCCGGGCAACTGCGGACGGGGCGTTCACGATCAACGGCACGCGGCAGATGGACCGTGCACGGATGCCGCCCTTTTTCTCAATCATCCCGTGTTCTCCGGCATAATCGCCGTGATCGGAGGCATAGACGATGATGGTGCGTCCGGCCTGGCCGGATTTTTCGAGGTCGGCGAGAATGTTGCCGATGGCATCGTCCACCTGTGCAACCAATCCAAGATATGCGGCCACCTTTTTGCGGAGGGAGGCTTCGCCGTGACGCCCGGCTCCCCCGGTGCGGATGGCGCGCAGGGCTGCCGATTCGTCCTCGCCGGTCGGCGGCAGCGTGATAGAGCCGGGTGGAACCATCGAGGCAAAGGGTTCGGAGGGGGTGTAGGGCTGGTGCGGGCGTGCGAAGCTGACCCAGGCGAACCAGGGTTCATCGCCGTCGTCGGAGTGGTTGGAGCGGCGGTCCTGCGGCTCCATTTCCTGGCGGAGAAAACGGCCGAACTGCCCGGCCAGCACCGCCTCGCAACTGTGTTCATACGGCAGGAGCGAAGTCTCCCCGTCGCGGTCGCCAAGGAACGCACGGTTGTCGTTTTTGTCAAACCATCCGGCACCGTCCAGATACTTGGGAAACTCGATGAACTCGTCATAGACGAACTGGCAGTCGCGCTCGATCCAGTAGCGCGGGGTGTGCAGTTTGCCCAGCGCCCCGCAGCGGTAGCCCTGGCTGCGGAAATGGCTGAACATGCTGGTCAACCGCTGTTCCGGTTCCCGCCCGTAGAGGCCATAAAAGCCGTGTGCGGAGGCATATTGGCCGGAGAGATAACTCATGCGGCTGGGTGTGCAGACGGGATTTTGCACCCAGGCATTCTCGAAACGCACCCCGCCTGCCGCCAGACGGTCGAGGTTGGGGGTGCGCACTTCGGGGTGACCCGCACATGACAGACAGCGCGCGTTGTGCTGGTCGGAAAACAAAAAAAGGATGTTGGGTCGCGGAGCAGGCAAGGGAGTTATAACGTTGCGAAAAACAGCCAATTCTGCAAGGAGATAAGCAGGTCCAGCCAAGCGGCCGAAAAAATGATTCTATCTATCCGAGACTTCGTAAAGATTCGGCAGAATGATTTTCGACTCCCCACAGGTGTTACGTAAAAGCAAAAATGAGAAAATTAGTTGTATCACTGAACTAATGCGCGCATAGTATAAATTATGAAGCTTGTAATCACCACTTCTATTGGAACGGGATCTGTGACAAACAGACAGCCGGGGCGCGTAATTCGGACCGGCTTGCTGGCGCTCGGCATGGCCGCGATGATGAGTTTGCCCGCCCAGGCCCAGGTGATCCTCACGGCGATTGGTGATACCTCGGTGGCGGGGACAGAGCAGTCACACACGGCACGGGGCCTGAGCACCTCGGTTTAAATCAGCAATAACGCCGGTAGCAGCCGCCACAAAGGTTACTTCCTGTTTGACCTTTCGGCTTATACCTCAACCCCTGATTTTGAGGAACAATCGGCCACCTTCACCGTCCACTTTTTGGGCACCGGCAGCGGAACCGGCACGGGCCAGGCCTTTGCCCTGCGGGGACTGAACGCAGGCTTCTCCGGCACCACCAACTGGAATGAAGCCACGGTGGTGCCTTCAACCGCCCCGGCCAACGCAGACTTTGCCGCCTTTGTCG
>CAZTYG010000239.1:0-3971 GCA_964617445.1 uncultured Blastochloridaceae bacterium | reverse complement strand
GTGCTCCCAACAGGTAGAGCCGGACCTCGACGGCATGGAGATCGCCGGGTGAGGCTATAGCAGGATCGATGAGGACGTAATCGGCATTCAACAGGCGGGCTTCGAAACCGACCACATGCAGGGCCAGCGGTTCGGGGTTCGGCCTGTTGGCGATCATGTCTTCAAAAATCGGCATGGTCGGCGACATCAGGAGGCGTTCATGAGTGTCAGCACTGCCCGAGAGGGTGCGAAAGAGGGCGACTGTCTCCATGTCTCCCGCATTAAAGGTGTCCAAATGATAGGCGACGCGGGCCACCCGGCTGCGCCTCTGATCGGGGGGCTGGGAGTTGTCTGCGAGCAGGGTCAGAAGCATCAGTTGGTCACCCGAGGGTATCTCACCGTTGGCGGGGATGGCATGGAATGTCCAGCGGTCGCCGATGTCGGGGCGCACCGTGCCGATGTCGCGGCCCAGGACATGCAGGGCCGCGCGTGCCTCCCGGTAGGCTTCCTGGCGGGTGTTGCTGCCAAGCATGGCGGCAGTGACGCCGGTGAAAATGGAAAGCAGCAGCCCCATGAGCACGACCGTGATGGCAGTGGCCACCAGCAGCTCGACCAAGGAGAAAGCCGATGTGGGGCGGCGCGGCGGCTTCATGGTGTGGGTGGCCCCGCGACCGAGGGCTCAGCCGCGGAGTCAGGGCGGGTGCGGGTGGCGATCGCGGAGTGGAAAGAAAAGCCTGTGGACGGCGTCGTTTCATCACCGCGTTCGGCCGTGGGAGGAACCACTTCGATGAGCAGGCTGCTGAAGCCGGGACGTTCGGGGTCCGGGCTGAGGGTCACCCGCGCCAGGTAGGTGCCGGGAAATGTCCCCCAGTCATCCTCGATGGCGATCTGGGCCTGTGCGTTGCCCTCTTCGTCGTGAACAATCATGTGGGAGCGCGAGATCGAGTCGTATAACTCCACCTCGATCCAGTCGCCTTCGCCGGGATTGGGTCCGATGATGAGCCTGCCCACAACCCCGTCACCGCCGCGCAGTGAACCGGCGATGGATCGGGCGATGGAGGCCGCCCGGGTTTCTTCAATCGATTCGCGTGAAGTTTCCAGAATCATGGGAATTAATGCGAGAATGGTCAGCAGGGCAAAAGAGATGATGCCCAAAGACATCACGGTTTCCACCAAAGACATTCCCCCGTTACGCGAACGGGCCGAAGGCACACGCGACTGTCGTCGCAGGAGATGTCCTGCGACAGAATGTTCATAGGATGAAAACACCCACAATTTATGCCGGAAAGAGTCCTTTCAGACAATTTTCTCAAAGTCACCATCACAGGGAGAATGTTACAAACAATCGAACTATATAGGCCTATTGTCGTTCCGTTGTAACACAACAAAACTCAAGGCCGTGCAAAGCTGTTAATTTCGCATTTATTGTTTCACTACTGTAACTTGATAGACTACTAATTGTAATATAAAGCTTCTACTCATCTTTATTCGTGCGACACGACCTCATATGTGGTGCTTGCGCCGTTACATCCATTTGAAAGTCCCCGAATTATGACAACTTCGACTCCAATCCACCCCATATCCCGCCGTAGCTGCTATGCGGGGGTTCTGTTGATGATCGGCTGGCTGCTGGCGGGCGCGTATGCGGCAGCGAGCACATTGCAGGTTGCCTATACATACCATGGGGAGGCTGGGGGTGCGGCGTTGCTGGAAGTGGATGTCGCGACAGGTCAGCCGGGAACCCACAAGGCTTTGATGGAAGGGACGGTGGTTCGGGCTGCCAAGAAGCTGGTGTTCAACGGGGATGGGGATCGACTGATTGTGACCTGCGACGAGGAACCCAAGGCATGGGTGGTCGAACTGGGGGAAGCCCCGAAGGTGATTTCAGAGATCGTGATGGAGCGTGAGACCAGCCATGTAATGGCCAACGGCAGTGAGGCACTGATTGCGGTGTCGCAGGGGATGTTCTATATGGTGGACTTGACCGGTGGACGGGTGGTTCGGACATGGAGTTCGCGCAAGGGCGACCACCCTTTGCATCCAAGCGGACGCAAAGGCGAGGATTTCCACTTTCTAGGGGATGACCGGGTGCTGATTTCCTTTCAGAAGGACTCCAACGGGGGCAAGCATCTGGGGAGCCGGCTGGTGGTCTTTGACCAACGGCGCATGAGACCGATCCATGATCTCCAACTGCCGCGCGACCGTCCTGACTTGCATATCGCGGCGGATCAACGTGAACAGGGTCCCAACCCTGAGATTATCCGTGTTTCGGAACGGCATAACACGCTGATGCTGACCCTGGATTTATATGGGGCGGTGGCGTTTGCTGATTTGGACGCCGCGTTGGAGGGTAAATGGGAGAATCTTACCTATGTTCCGACCGCGCTGGACGGCTCCTGGGGCGGGGCTTTTCCCGACCGGGCGCTCCAATTTGAGGTCGGGGGGACGGAATATTTGCTGGTTTCCAACGCTTCGCAGGACGGGGGCTTGGTGCTTTTCGATGTGGCCAAAAGGGAAGTGATCCATCGGTGGGATGCGGTTGCCGGAACCGAGCATCCGGTGTGGCTGCCGGGGTCCCGTTGGGCGGCGACCGTTTTATCCGGCAAGGTCAAGGCGCGCACCGCTTCGGGGCTCACCAACGTCAGCCGTCCGCTTGACCAGCTATTGGTCTGGGACATGGCGCCCTTGGAGTCCGGTGGCGAGCCGGTGTTGCGTCAGATCACGCTTCCGGCACCCGCATCAAGGATCATCCCGCTCAATCCCGCGGGCGACAACCGGGTATTGCTGGGCATGAGCCCCCCAGAAGGGGATGTGTGGGTGGTGTATGATCTCGAGAGCGGCACCGAGCTGGAACGGGTGGCCGCGCTTGGTCCCATATCACGCGCCGCCGTGCGAAGAGTCCCTTAAATTTCCGAACCCCAAGCAAACGACCGGCCAATCAACAACGAGGAACCAGCGCCATGATCAAGTCCCTGCACGCAGCCCCGGCTCCGCCCACCCACCGAATGATCGTTCCCCGCCCGGAGCGAAAGCCGGTGCAAAGGTATTATTTCCATGAAGGCGATGAAACCTACGGACCGTTGCTCCCCTGCGACCTGCAAATTCTTCTGAAAGAAGGCCGAATTTCGGAATCGACGCTGTTGTGTCGCGAAGAAGGGGGGGACTGGTTCGAGCTGCGCCAACTGCCGGAGTTCGCCGTGATCGTTCACTTGGCCCGCTTGCGTGCGCGCGGGCCGGAGCCGTCACATGCGCCCTGTCGAATCGAAGTCCGGCTCCAGCCTGTAGGCATCACGGAGGGCGGCGATTAACGGACGCGGTCCGCGTCTTTGCGAAAGACAAGCATATGGAAACCAACGACTTCACGCTGATTTTTGACGGGTTCTGGCAGCAGAACAAGATGGACTGCCTGCCGGATACTTTCGGGGTGTATTGCGTCTATGCATTTTTTTCCGAGAGTGACGAGGAGGATGGCGGGATACGGAGGCTGCTGTATGTGGGAAGTGCGCACAGCATTCGCCGCGAGGTGATGCAGCATCCGTGCTGGCCCTCGTGGCTGATGGAACTCAAGGGACGGGAACGGGTGTGCCTTACAGCGGCGATCCTGCCAAGCTCGTCACACCGCACACGCTTGGAAGCCGCATTGATTTTCCATCACCAACCCCCGGTTTGCGACGAGAAAAACGGCATCTATCTGGAGTCCTTTCCCTTTGATGAGACCACGCTGACCCTCAAGGGTGCGGCCAATTTGCTCTCCCCGATGTTCAGTATTCCGGCCAATGGGATCAAAAACGTGGGCGGCACTACTCTGCGGGTGGTCGATAAACCGGGACCGTCCAAATCCAAGAGGGTTGCATGAGGGTGCGTGGTAGGGGGCGCAGTGGTCTCCATCGGGCGACCGCGGTGGCGTGGCTTTGGACGGTGGTTGGATTCGTATTTCTCGTGGGATGCGGCGGGCAGGAGCGGGGAGCGGTGGGGGGCGATGACATATGGCC
>CAZTYG010000238.1:483-3984 GCA_964617445.1 uncultured Blastochloridaceae bacterium | reverse complement strand
GCCCTCGCGCCGCAACAGGGTGCGGGCGCGGTAGCCGCCGGAATCGAGTTTTTCGACATGGCCGCCCCGGCGCAGTGTCTCCAGCAGACGGAAGACGGAGGCCTTGGGATAGCCGAGCGCGGCGGCCAGGGTTTCCAGCCCGGCGGGCCCGGTGCTGCCGAGATGGTCGAGCAGTGCCAGTCCGCGGGCCAGAGCTGGCGCGGGAACCCGTGCGCCGGACGATGGTTGCCCTCGTGGTTTCATATATGAAAACATTCTATATATGAATATTTGACGTTCGCAAGCCGTTTCCCCAGCATGGACCCTTATGAAAGCGGTCATGGTGATGTTCGACTCCCTCAATCGGGGCCGACTGCCGGGCTACGGCGGCGATGAGGACCGTTATCCAAACTTCGCCCGACTGGCGCGGCGCACCGCGGTGTTCGAGCGTTCCTATGTGTGTTCGATGCCGTGCATGCCGGCGCGGCGCGACTTTCACACCGGTCGGCCCAACTTCATGCACACCCCGTGGTCACCGTTGCAGCCGTTCGATGATTCGGTTCCGGAAATGCTGGACCGGACGGGGGTTTCCACCCACCTGATCACCGACCACTATCATTATTTTGAGGACGGGGGATCGACCTATCACGGACGCTACAATACCTGGCAGCATCACCGCGGGCAGGAGGGGGACCCATGGATCGGCATGGTGGAGGACCCGCCGGTGCCGCCCAACCTCAACGCCAAGGGCCGCCGGCAGGATTGGGTGAACCGGCAATTCCTGCGCGCGGAGTCGGATTTCCCGCAGGTGCAAACTTTTGATGGCGGGATCGACTTTCTCGAACGCAATCATGCCGCCGACAATTGGTTTTTACAGATCGAGACCTTTGATCCGCACGAGCCGTTCACCGCGCCGCCGCGTCTGCAGGAGAAATTTCCCCATGCGGGCGGGGAGCCGTTGTTCGACTGGCCCGGCTACCAGGCGGTGACTGAAACCCCGGAAGAGATCGAGCGCTTGCGCGACAACTACGCGGCGTTGACCGCCCTGTGCGACGAGCAACTGGGGCGGGTGCTCGACGCGATGGACCGGCACGACCTGTGGAAAGATACCATGTTGATTGTCTGGACCGACCACGGATTTTTGTTGGGAGAGCACGGCATGTGGGCCAAGAACCATCCGTTGATCTGGGATGAAATCGGCCGCACGCCTTTCTACGTCTGGGACCCGCGCCACCCGGAATGTGCGGGACGACGGCGCACGGCGCTGGTGCAACCCGCCATTGATCTCGGCCCCACGTTGTTGCGATTTTTCGGACAGCAACCAACCGCGCGCATGACCGGCCACGACCTGGCGGGGGTGATGAGCGACGACTCTCCGGTGCGGGAAGTGGCGGTGTATGGTTATTTCGGCAGGCCGCTGCACGTGACCGACGGTCGATGGGTCCACATCCGGGACGTCCAGAATTTCGGCGAAGTGCTCTATGAATACAATATGATGCCAGTGCGAATGCGGTCATTTTTGAGCCATAAGCAGATGCAGGGCGCGGAGTTGGTCACGGAGTTGCCCTTCAGCCGGGGGCAGCCGGTGATCCGTTATCCGCGCGGCACAGCGGAGGGGGACCTGGGGGGGCGGATGTTGTTGTATGACCGGGACTCCGATCCCGGTTGGGAACGACCCATGGATGATCCGGAGCAAACCCGGCGCATGGCGGACCTGGCGGCGGATGTCTGTCGGGGTGCGCATGCACCGGTGGAATGGCTGCGGCGTTTCGGCCTCTGAGATGCAGCTTGTGGTTCGCATCACTCTTGCGTGGTGCGGGGCGCTCATCCACGCACGGTCCCGGCTCGACGGCGCCTCGCCCTCCAAGTCAACCGGAGCTGTGCCCCGGCGGCGCCCATGCCGCTGGAAGGTTGGACTGGCCGGGCGCGGCGGATGCTTTATGTTGCCGGGCATGAAAGGAATGTTGCGCACCTTGTTGCCCATGATCGGGCGCGAACGGAACCGGTGGGAGGACGGACTGTGGCTGGCGTTTTTGGTCTGGTCGTTGATCGGCCTGGGCGTGGTGGCCTTCGATATCCACCCTCTCTCCGTGGAGCAATGGCAGCTGCCGGGATTCATGGGTCTGTTTGTAAAAGGCTGTCTTGCGTGGGGGGATTTCCTATCGAATTTACTGGCGGCGCTGGTGGTGGGGGCGACGGCGCTGCGGCATCTGCGGGCCAAGGCGATGGCGACTGCGGCGGCGGTGATCATGATCGGATCGGGGGTGGTGGAGACCATTGGCACGTTGACCGGGTTTCCGTTTGGTGCCTATACCTACCAGGGCAACATGGGACCGCAGATCGGTCCGCTACCGCTGGCAATTCCACTGGCGTGGTGGGTGGTGGTGGTCGGTGCGTATTTCACCCTGCACATGGCGCTGCCCTCGCTGAGCCACTGGCGGCTGGCGCTGCTGACGGGGGTGGTGGCGGTGGTGTTCGATTGGATTCTGGAGCCGTTCGCATGGCAGGTGCGCGGCTATTGGATTTGGCACGGCGGGGAGGTGCCGATGGCCAATTATCTGAGCTGGTTCGGACTGGCGGTGTTGTTCGCCGGAATGAGTCCGCTGCATCGCGCGCATCAACCACCGCACGACGGCCGACCCGCCGGGGTGTTGTTGTTGATGGTGTTGTTGTTCGTCCTGGGGCGGGTGGTGGCGGGGGTGTAGCATGAGATTCCGTCTGTTCCCGGGAGCCGCGATCACATTGCGGTGAATGAGTCCGAATTCACAGCCCGCTGGGATCGTCCACGAACACCCACGGAAGTTTGAATTTTTTAGCGAGGCTGGCGGCAAGGGCTTTGACGCCGAAGGTTTCGGTGAGGTAGTGGCCGCCGATGACAACGTTCATTCCCAGCTCCTGAGCGCGGACATGGACCCAGTGCGGGGCCTCGCCGGTGACGAGGGTGTCGGCGCCCTCGGCGGCGGCGCGATCGATGAGTGTGCCGCCACCGCCGGTGATGACCACGACACGTTTGATTTTTTCCGGGCCAAAGGGAACCAGCAGGGGCACGGCACCGAGGGCACGACTGGCGCGGTCCCGTAATTGGTCGCGGGTGAGGGAGAGATTCATGACCCTGCCGATCCGGGCGCCTTTTTCTTCGATGCAGGGTTGGGCCGAGCGGGCACCGAGGGCGCGGGCCAGCAGGATGTTGTTGCCGAGGGTGTCATGAGCATCGAGCGGGAGGTGGGAGCTGTAAACGGCCACTTGGTTCTCCATTGCGAAAACGATCATTTCACGGCGGCGGCCGATCAGTGGGCACAATCCGCTCCATCCCAGGCCGTGGTGAACGATCAGGAGTTGGGCCCCGGCTTCGGCGGCCAGGCCGATGCTGCGGGGGGAGGCGTCCACGGCGGCGGCGAGTTTGCGCACCGGGTGGTCGTGGTCGAGTTGCAGGCCGTTGTGGGCACCGGGGTAATCGCCCACGGCGATGTGATTGAGGAGGCGGTCGGCGTGGGTGGTGATGGCGGCGAGCTTGGCGGGGTT
>CAZTYG010000238.1:0-473 GCA_964617445.1 uncultured Blastochloridaceae bacterium | reverse complement strand
CTCGACTCCCCCGGCTCCGAAACGGGTGCGATCCGCGCCGACGCCGACGCCGACACCGACCCCGCTCCCGCCACCATGGCGGCGAGCTTGGCGGGCATTGGCCAAGGGTGCCCCGGACGCCGGATTTGGCAATCCCGCGGGGGTTGGCAAACGACGGTTCTTCGTTAGAATCGGCACCATGCTTTGGCTCAGAACGATAACCGCGGTTGTGCTGGTCTGCCTGTTGTGCGCGGACACAGCGGCGGCCGACGAACATATTTTTGTCAGCGGCGGACCCGCGCTGCGTTACTTCGAGCGGCACAAAGTCAACACCCACGACCGCTACTGGGGCAACTTCATCCAGGGCGCCATTCCGCGCTGGCGGCAAATCCAAGGCGAAATCAAGGAGGGGGAGACGTTCACATGGATGCTGTTCCGCCCCGGTTATGTGACCCGTGGCAAGGAGCAGGGCGAGGATTTGATCGCGGAGGCCG
>CAZTYG010000237.1:0-3991 GCA_964617445.1 uncultured Blastochloridaceae bacterium | reverse complement strand
AAGGGCAACGAGAGCGCAGAGAAGATATGCGGGCGCACAAGCTCCAAATGGAGGGAGAAGTTAGGGGCAAACGCTCTCATCGCTCTTGGTTGTTAGAGACACGTTTAATAGGATGCAATGAAAAATATCGTATTTTCACCTATCCATACGTAAATATGAATGTAAATCGCTAATGGAATCAGAAAGTGAAAATTATTTTCATGTTACAAATGTGATTCAAATGAAACCCACCTCCGTCCTCCTGCCCGCCAGCACCCGTTCCACGGAGCAGAAAGTTTAATTTTGACATAAAACTATGGGTAAATACTCAATTAAAAAACTTGCCAAACTGCTCAGTGGCGAATAAGGAGCAATGATCATTGGACGATTGCATGTTGGTATGCGAAAACATAATCGTTCATCCCAAAGCTGATACCCAGAACGACCCACATCAAGAACGGATAACCCGATGTCCACAACCGTCAAACCCACCTCCCCCAACGGTCGGTCAACAAATGGAACTGTAAGTTTGGCAGGCCACGCCGGTCTTGGTGGTTGCACGGATGCGGAGGCCCTTCTCGCTCAGCGTCAACAGAGGCTTAAACTCGCTGAAACAGCGTTGAACGATGCTGTCGCAGCCTATACAGACGCGGTCAGTCTAAGCAGTCCTTTCCATCCGAAATGGCTTCTAGAGCCACCGGTGCAGCGTGCTGCGTATTCTGATCGTACCGCCTGGGTAATGGCGCGCATGGCCTTGATGGCCTACCAACCATTTGAGCGGGCTCAGGGCCTGCGTGCAAAGCTGGAGGCTGACCTCATCAGTGGGGGTTTTCGTTTGCTCCGCACGTTTACGGAGGAAAAAACCGATACCCAGGCATTTCTCGCCGCCTTCCCAGCGACCGAGGATGCCTGGGGATATCGTGTATTGGCCTTCCGCGGTACCCAGCCTGATGTGCGTTCTGACTGGGCCACGGATCTGCGATTCATGTTCAAGAGCTGGCAGGGTGAGTCGCGCGTCCATGGCGGATTCCGGACCGCATGGTTCGCGGTTCGTGACGCCGTTTCTTCCGCTGTTGCGGAGTTGGAACCGCAGTTGCCCTTGTATGTCACCGGGCATTCCCTTGGCGGGGCTTTGGCGGTACTGGCAACGTATGATCTTCCGGATGATGAACTCGCGGCCTGCTACACCTTCGGGTGTCCGCGGGTGGGGGATATTGACTTCAATGCCTCCCGAAAAACACCCACTTATCAGGTAATCAACGCCTGCGACCTCGTGCCGCGCGTGCCCTTCAGCCTTCAAAACTTCATGCATACCGGGGACATCCGTTATTTGGACTATTCCGGGCGCCTGCTCACGGACTCCAGTCGATTTGGACGAACAGGACGCTGGTTGCTTGATTCATTTCGAACCTGGGTCTCTCAACGCCGTTCGGCTTGGATTGGCGACCATTCCATGGAGCGCTACATCGCCAAACTCGAGGCCTTTGCGATCGAGAGGAATCAGAGCGAAAGGATGCCCGCCCTATGATCATGTCGCTTATCGAAGGTCAACCGCTGGTCCTGTTTTTTTATATCTGTCTGGTTTTGTTCACACTTACCGGCTTGATCACGCTGCTGGCGATGATTGGATGGATCAAGATGCCAGAAGAATACACCAAAAAACTATTTTACGTCCTGATCCTCGAACTGGTCATGGCGTTTGTGGCGGTCATTCCGCAGTTTTTCCAACCTCCTATGGATATTGTGCTCTCCGCCACAGAGGTGTTGGATGATGAAAATAGCCCGAATCGACCCGGTTTGGAGCGTCAGCTGCATGCCCGGTATTTTTACAATGTAAGGGAGTGGAGCTTGGTGCAACAGGCTTTGGGTCAATTGCATTATATGAAATACAACGAGTTGGCTGAATTATCACGAACTCTCAGGGACACTCACGCGGATATTTCCGTTCACGTAGTGGTCACTTTTTCCAGGGAAAATATGGGAAATGTAGTCCGCTTCCACCAGTTAGAGGACTCGGACGAACCACTACCACTGTCTGCTTTACGTTTTCGGGAGAGCAGGCCCTGCAAGCTGTATTGGAACAACACCCCACTTCCTATGGTTGTCGGGCGCGGTATTGATCTGAGTCGGTCCGGTGCCACAGATGATGATGTAAAGCGTTCCGTACAGATCGGGGCCTCAGAATTTGTTAAACTCCACTGCTTGGCGAATGACATCAGTCCCGTTCCGGAGGAAGGATCACGAGCGTGGCTTTCCATCTTGCGGCGGGGAGTCCTGCGGCCTGCGTTGCTACAAATTGATCGACCGGACACCGGAACTGCAACAGCGGCACAAGTGCCCTGAGGACGGAGATTTCGATTGCCGATGTTCGAATGGAAGAAAGAACTCAGAAAGCGTAAATCAGAGGTCGGATGACAGAGACCAGCGGTCAGAGAACAGAGGTCATCTCCGGGCTGGAGATGCTTCCGATCGGAGACCAACTGAATCCAAAGCGGTGCATTGCAAAGGGCTGAAGCACCGATTTGGATTAGCGGGCGGATTCTTCGATTTTTTGGATGATTTTGCGGGCGGCGGTGGGGATGACGGTGCCGGGGCCGAAGATGGCGGCAGCGCCGTTCTGGGTGAGAAAGTCGTAGTCCTGGGCGGGAATGACGCCGCCGACGATGAGCAAGATATCTTCGCGGCCGAGGTTTTTGAGTTCGTCGCGCAGTTGTGGCAGGAGGGTTTTGTGGCCGCCGGCCAGGGAGGAGATGCCGACGACGTGGACGTCGTTTTCGACGGCCATCTTGGCGGCTTCTTCGGGGGTCTGGAAAAGCGGGCCGATATCGACGTCGAAGCCGAGGTCGGCGTAGGCGGTGGCGACAACTTTGGCGCCGCGGTCGTGGCCGTCCTGGCCCATTTTGGCGATGAGGATGCGGGGGCGGCGGCCTTCGCGCTTGGCGAAGTCGTCGGTGAGTTTTTGCACGGCGCGGATTTCATCGCCGGCCGGTCCTTGGGAGTCGAATTCGGATTGGTACACGCCTGAGATGGACTTTATCAGGGCTTTGTGGCGGTCGAAGACTTTTTCGAGGGCGTCGGAGATTTCGCCGAGGGTGGCGCGGGCGCGGGCGGCGTCGAGGGAGAGGGCCAGCAGGTTGTTGTCGGTGGAGGGCGCTTCCCCGGCGGCACGGGTGAGGGCTTCGAGGCAGGAGCGAACGCGGGAGTTGTCGCGGTCTTTTTTGAGTTCGGCGAGTTTTTTTATCTGGGACTCGCGGACCGAGGCGTTGTCCACTTCGAGGACGTCCATGGGTTCGGCGTGGTCGGGGGGGTAGAGGTTCATGCCGATGATGGGTTCTTTGCCGGAGTCGATGCGTGCCTGGCGGCGGGCGGCGGCTTCTTCGATGCGGAGTTTGGGCAGGCCGCTTTCGATGGCGGCGGCCATGCCGCCGAGTTTTTCGACTTCCTGGATATGATTCCAGGCGCGGCGCATGAGGGAGTCGGTGAGGGATTCGACGAGGTAGGAGCCGGCGAAGGGATCGACGCTGCGGCAGATGCCGGTTTCTTCCTGGAGGAAGAGCTGGGTGTTGCGGGCAATGCGGGCGGAGAAGTCAGTGGGCAGGGCGATGGCTTCGTCCAGCGCGTTGGTGTGGAGGGACTGGGTGTGACCGAGGGAGGCGGCCATGGCTTCGATGCAGGTGCGGATGACGTTGTTGAATGGGTCCTGTTCGGTGAGCGACCAGCCGGAGGTTTGGGAGTGGGTGCGCAGGGCGAGGGATTTGGGGTTCTTGGGATCGAAGTCGCGGACGATCTTGGCCCACAGGGCGCGGGCGGCGCGCATTTTGGCGATTTCCATGAAGAAGTTTTTGCCCTGGGCCCAGAAGAAGGAGAGGCGTGGGGCGAAGGCGTCGATGTCGATGCCTGCGGCCAGGCCGGTGCGGATGTATTCCATACCGTCGGCCAGGGTGTAGGCCATTTCCAGATCGGCGGTGGCGCCGGCTTCCTGCATGTGGTAACCGCTGATGCTGATAGAATT
>CAZTYG010000236.1:0-3994 GCA_964617445.1 uncultured Blastochloridaceae bacterium | reverse complement strand
GGTGAGTTTTTCGATGGGCATCTCCTGGATTTCGCGGAGATTCATCTCGCGGCCTTCGGGGAGGTCTTCGAGTTCAAAGGTTTGTTCGACTTCGGCGTGGTTGATGTCGCCGGGGCGGGCGCGGTTGCCGACATCGTCGTATTCCTCGCGCTGGCGGTAGCCGCCGCCGCCCATCATACCTCCGCCGCTGCCACCTCGATGATTGCGGTTGCGGTTGCGTCCGCGCCGACGGAAGCCGCCGCGTCCTCCGTCATGGTCCTGCCGGCTGTAAGGCTCGGAAGGCAGGGGCTGCTGGGAGGATTTGGGTTCGGAGGAGGGTTCCTTGGAGGATTCGTATTCGGGCATGTTGTTGGGGGGTTGTTGTCAGGCGGTCAGAGGGAGGCCGCGGCGCATTGTATTTGCGCCTCCAGCAGCATCAGGCTGCCATCATTCCATAGAACCACGTGACTTGCTTCCATTTTCCGTTGGACCGGCCATTGCGACTCCAGGCGTGCCCGGGAATGTTCCCCGGACCAGCCCCGACCCGCCATTCGCTCCCGTTGGGTGGAGTTGTGGCAGGCCACCGTCCAAATCCGCGCAAAGTGTCCATCTAGTCCGGCTTCGAAGAGGAGGGGAATGTCGAGCACCACGGGGGTGGCAGGATGTTCCCGCACATGTTCGACTAGCTGTGACTGCCAGGAGGAACGAATGAGCGGATGGAGGATCTGGTTGAGCCTTGCCCGGAGGGAGGGATCGTTGAAGATGATGTTTCCCAGCCGGGCTCTGTTGATCGATCCGTCGTTATTAAGGATGATGTCGCCGAATGCGTCAACCACTTTTTTCGTTCCTGCGGCGCCGGGTTGGAGTAGATCGCGGCCGATGCGGTCGGAATCGATGAGATGCCAGCCGCGTTGTACCAAGATGGCGGCGGCGGTTGATTTGCCGCAGGCGACGCCGCCGGTGAGGCCGATGACGTGCGCGGGGTAAGGCGTGGGGAGAGTGGGGGCGGACATGGAAGGGTGCGGGGTGATTACCCGAACAGATGCAGAATAATGTCGCCGCCGGGCGGGTCAAAGGCAATATGGCGCCGATATGATCACACATGAATTGGTGTCTTACGGTGGTTGGGAGCGGTGCTTGAAGCTGAATAGCCCGGAGGTGGAGCTGATCGTCACGCTGGAGGTGGGGCCGCGGGTTCTGCGGTTCGGTCGTCCGGGCGGCCCCAATGTGTTCAAGGACTATCCGGAGCAAGGGGGTGGGACCGGTGAAACGGAGTGGATGATTCGTGGCGGTCACCGACTGTGGGTCGCACCGGAGTGCGACGCCTGTTACGAGCCGGACAATGGCGCGGTGGCATGGGAGTCGCTGGCTCCGGACCGGTTTGTGTTCCGCCGCGCCGACGATATCAAAAACGGCTGGAGCTATGCGTTGGAGATCGGGATCAGTGGGGGTGAGGTGCGGGTGGGCCACCATCTGACCGCGCTCGGTCACGAGTCGGTTCCGCGCCCCGCCGCGCTGTGGGCCCTGACTGTGATGGCGGCGGGCGGCACCGCCGTGATTCCCCAGGACCCGCTTGGCAGCCATCCGCAGGACCTGCTGCCGAACCGCCGGGTGGTTTTGTGGCCTTACACCAAAGTAGCCGACCCCCGTTTCACCTGGGACGGGGCCAACATTCAAATCCGCCAGAACGCCACCATGGGGCCGGTGAAAATCGGCCTGACCCACCCGCGCGGATGGTGTGCCTACCACCTGGGGGATTTGTTGTTCGCCAAACACGCGGGTTTCACAGCGGGCGAAACCTATCCTGACATGGGAGTCAATTTTGAGGCTTTCACAAACGAAGAAATGCTGGAGTTGGAAACGCTGGGGCCGCTGTATGCGTTTGTTGCCGGGGAAACCCGCGAGCATCGCGAGACGTGGCGTCTGCTGGATGTCAAAGGCCGTCCGGACTGGTCGGTGGTGCCACTCGAGGAGTGGCTGCAAAAACAAGCCCCGGGCGATTGATTCACCCGCAACGGAGACTTCCAAGCCAGAGGGATATTGGAGGGTATCGGGCTGTTGCATTCGAATCCCGTGGCGAGACCGGGACCTACAGCATGATAGAGCCGTACGCGGCCATGTATGCGCGCAGTCGCTGCGGGTCGAGCGCGGCGGCGTCCACTCCGTGTTTCAAGCATAAAGCCGCCGCAGTGCCGGCCGCCTCGCCGGTCTGGTTCATGTTGACCATCACGCGAATGGCGGCGTGCGCCAGTCCGTCGGCATCGATGAAACGCCCCGCCGCCAACAGATTGCCGTAGGGACCCTGCGGCACCAGGCAGCGATAGGGAATCTGGTAAAAACGCGGCGCATCGGAGCTCTCCTCCCGCCAGCGGCTGTGCACCGCTTTGTGCCCCGGACGCTGATAAACCTCGCGGCCGTCGAGGTAACGCAGCGTGATTCCTGGCTTGTCGTCATGATGAATGTCCACCCGGTAGGAGCCGTTGGCGATCGCGTCGTCGAAGCGCTTGCCACCGAGCACTTCCCCGCCGGTCAAGCGGTGCAGGCAGTGCACATGCCGGGTCTCGCGGATGCCGATGCGGGCTGGCAGCGCGGCGAGCACCGGCGCTTGATCGCCGAGTCGTGCGCGTAAAATATCGCGCATGGCCCCCACTTGGCGGCGGCCCTCCATCTCCGCCCGCGTCAAGCCCGCCCCGTCGGAGCAATCTTCGTGCACGCGGGTTCCCGCCAGCATATACATCTCCGATCCCGGAAGGAAGCTGCCCCACACAAATCCCTCCGGCAACCCATGCGCCGGTCCATCTTCTCGCAGCCATCCGGTCCAGTCCGTATCCCGCAGTGCTTCCCATCCGGAGAACAGCGCGCAGGTGGTGGACGGTTGGCGGTGCGCGGCCCGCTCCGTGGGCAGGCCCAGGCGGTGGCACAAATCGCCGTCGCCGGTGGCATCGATAAAAAATCGTGCGCGCAATATACCACGGCCGGATTTGTTTTCGACATACACCCCGCGCAGCCGTCCATCCACGACGTGCGGCGCGGCGAAGGCGGTATGCAACCACGGTTCGATGCCGTGCTCCAGCACCAGTCGATCCAGCTCCAGCTGCATTTCGGCCGGATGAAAAGACCACGCGAAATGCGGGCTGTTTGGATGCTCGCCCACCGCCCCGCGCATTTTCAGACGCTCCATCAATTCGGGGCCGAGTCCGGCGAAAATCGGAAATTCAAATCGCTCGTCCAGCGGGCTGTGCCAGACGTTGACCATGGAAAGTGTCGCCACCCCGCCGAAACTTCCCATGCGCTCCACCAATGCCACCGAACATCCCGCGCGCGCCGCGCACACCGCGGCGAACACCCCAGTGCACGACCCGCCCAGCACACACACATCATACTCACCCAGCACCGGAACCTCGCGGGACGGTTCCCACACCGATTCCCCCGGTGCAAGTTCCGACCCCTGCTCTCCGACCTCTGCCTTCCGCTCCCCCAATCGAGAATAGGTATTCGTCATTTGAAAATCTCATCTCCGCGCAGAAATGGCAGAAAGCTTTGACCCGGTGATGTCAGGCCGGGGTGCGCCGGGTTGTCATTGGGTTCGTGCAGCCAGTCATGAACACCGTGCCGACTCGGAATCTGTCCACTCCGGAAAGTTGCGCGGGCGGGCGAGCAAACCGGGCCGACACAGCACGCTTGGTCGAAGCGCACGCCGGTCTCTGCCAGCCAGTTCATGCACGGGGAATGGATTTCGCGGTTGTCGTAGGCACCGGAGGCCCAGCGACCGTGGTCGTCGGTCAGAAAAAACAGCAGGTTGGGACGGACGGATCGCGATCGTGCGGTGGCGGTCATAAATCAAATGATTTTCCGTCGTCAACCAGACCCGTGGCCAGCAGAAAAAAGACGCTCGCGGTCCATGTATAGGCGCGGTCTCGCAGACCTTCGCCGGTGAGGGCGTTGAAATTTTCGGCGAAGCCGTGCGTGGCGCACATGTCGCAGTAGCATCGGGCCACACGCTGGGCAAGGACGT
>CAZTYG010000235.1:2084-4012 GCA_964617445.1 uncultured Blastochloridaceae bacterium | reverse complement strand
CCCAGCGCGATCACCACCACGAACAATACCCCCGCCACCGAGCCCTTCTGATCGCTCTTCAACGACAGCGCCGCGATCATAAAACCGATCAAATACGCCCCGCCGTCGCCCAGAAAAATCCGCGCAGGCGGGAAGTTGAAACACAGAAAACCCAGGCAGCCGCCCGCCATCGCCATCGCCACCACCGCCACCTCCGGCTGTCCCCCGGCCCAGCCCACATAACCCAGCACCGCGAACAAAAACAAGCCCAGCCCCGCCGCCAGGCCGTCGGCACCGTCGATCAGATTGATGATGTTGGGCACAGCGATCAGCCAGAACACCGTGAATAATATGCCCCATGCGTGAAGATCGAGGCTGAACGACCCCACCGGATAGGTGATCACGTCCATACGCAATCCTATCGCGTAAACCACCAGTGCCACCAAGATTTGGCCGAACAGTTTGAATTTGGCGCCGAGCCGGCGGAAATCATCCACCAGGCCGATTGAAAAGATCAGCGCGGCACCCACGGTCAGCGCCATCCAGTCCGCGCCCCATTCACGTCCGGCGAAGGCCACCCATGCCAGCGCGGCCACCAAGACGGCTGCTAGAGGAATCCCCCCCGTGCGCGGCACCGGTGCCAAGTGGCGTTTGCGGGTTTCGTCCGGCGCGTCCATGGCCCACGACGGAAGCCGCCGCCGGACCAGCTGGTGGGTCATCGCGAACGAAATCCCCCCCGCCAACATGCACGCAAGCAAAGCTTTGATCATTCCGTGCCCAGATTAGCCATTCTCGTTGAGAAACAAACTCCATTTCTCCAGGCATTCTGCCCGCAGTTCTTCCAGATGCCCGAGGTCCGGTTTTGCCGCCGGAACAGGGTGGTGTTCGTGCCGTTGCAGCCATGCGACGATGCGGTCGGTATTCGCAGGGTCCAGCACACCGGTGGCCGGCCGACTGCGCAACCTTGCCGCCGTGTGCCCTTCCGGCGGACCGATCCACAATAACGGCCCCGGCACCGCTGCCGCCAGCACCAACTTGCTTGGACTAAGCATTCCGGCGGTTGCCGGGTCCTGCACCACCACCCGCGCCCGCGCCCGTGCCAATGCTGATGCCAGCTCCTCCTGTGCCGCATACTCAGCGCACACCAGCCGACGCACCCCTTCGGCCCGGGCGGCACCGCGCAACCAATCCATCCCGCCGCCCCCGCCCTGCGCCACCAGCCACCACGGCGACCCGCTCTCCTCCAACTTCCGCTGCACCGCCAGCAACAGCCCCGGCGCGTGCGCCCGCCCGAGATTGCCGGAATACAGCCACACCGGCGCGTCGTCCGGCACCCCCGGCCAGCCTGGAAAGGGCCTGTCCGCGCGCAACCGCTGCAACGACGGTCCCGCCAACCATGGCCCGCATACCGCCGCCTCCACCCCGTAAACTCGTTCCAGTAATGCCCGCATATCCTCATCGATCGCCACCACACGCCGCGCCGACGCGAACGAACGCCGCATCTTCCGACGCAGCAGCCACCCCGTCCATCGCGGCGCCGCGCCCAGCGTCAACGCCACATCCGGATACAGGTCCAGCACCCAGTGGACCCACGGAATCTCCCAGCGCCGCGCCAACCGCGCCGCCACCGATGCCATGAAGGGCGGCGAGGAGAACGCCAGCAACAGGTCGGGCTTTCCCGCCGCGAAGGCCTGTTTTTCCAGTTTCCGCAGCGCCCGGAGTTCATCCAAGTAACGCCCCATTCCGCCCCGGGCGCGTTCGCGATAGCCAGCCGCCGACGCCACGATCCGGGTCTCCCACCCCTCCGATTCCATCCGTGCGGCGATGTCCCCGGCCAGCAGCGCCGTCGGTGCCTCGTCCGGCGGGCCGAACTGGTTTACAATCATCAGGCGCACCGCCTCAATCCTCCCGTTTTTCCAGCGGCGTGATCACCGCCGGATTGCCCAGTG
>CAZTYG010000235.1:0-2074 GCA_964617445.1 uncultured Blastochloridaceae bacterium | reverse complement strand
GCCCTCCGGCAACGTCCCGCACCACAACCGCACCCGCGCCCACCAGCACACCGCACCCGATCTCGACCCCCGGACCCACGAATGCCGCCGCGCCCACCCAGCTGCCGTCCCCCACGGTGATCGCCGCTGTCTTCAGGTCGAAGGTTTCCTTTCCGAACTGGTGCGAACCGGTGCATAAAAACGCCCGTTGCGAAACACACACATCGGAACCCAGCCGCACCGGCGCGAGATTCAGGATCATGCATTCCTCGCCCAGCCATACATCATCCCCTGTCTCCAATCTCCAGGGAAAATGCACGTTCACTCCCGCCCGCACCACCACGCCCGCGCCGATGCGCGCGCCGAACACTCGCAGCCAGAATACGCGGACGCATGAAGGCATGAACCACAACGGCTGGAAAAAAAATCCCTGCACCACCCGCCACAGGGCCTCCGTGACCACCGGCACCCCGCGGTCGAACTTGCGGTTGTCGAACTTTGCCAGCCGGATTCTTATCATGCCCGCCACCATAACCATTCGCGGAAATATTCCCATCCCAACCTGCCGCCCCCGGCCGGGGCGGATTATTTTTTCCGCCCCGTCCACCACCGCCACTGGTGCCGCAGAAATCCGCGAATGTTCTTCAAGTTGTCCCGCTGCTGCTCCAGGGACCGTATTCTTTTTTTCAACGCTCTTGTCTTCTGGATTTGCGGGGAGTTCCGGGGTTTGCGGCGAAAATACTGATTGTCCTGGGTAAGCCGCTGGCCGATCACATGGGTGCGTGTGTCATAATAGAGCGAGAGTTCCAGTTCGGTCCATAAGTGCTCCGTGACTTCGGCGTGCGCCTTGATGCGAAACTCAAGCGGGACGATGGATTTAATCACAAACATCTGGCTGGTATGGGACAGCTTGATCCCGTTCCCTGCGCATTTCAGGACACGCGCCAAATCTCTCCCCGTCCACTCCCGCCACTCACCGCGGTCGTTCCGCAGTCGCATACGTGTGATCTGGACCAGTCCCGAAGGTCCGGACAAAATCAGGCGAACGCCGGGGTCCGCCGGGTGAATGCCCGGCAACACCAGGCGGATGGGTGCGGGATGCGCATGCCCGGCCTGTGCTTTGGTCTCCGAGCGCGGTGGCCCGGCGGCATGATCGCTGATCGAAAGCATGAAATCGACCTGCTCCGCCTCCGCGTTTTTTTCCGATTCCGCCGCCAGATGTTGGGCGAGAAGCAGGCCGTGGTTGGTGATCGCGCCCACCAGTCGGCTGGTTTCGCTGCGTTGCGGCGTGTGCCTCAACGCCCCGCCACGGTAGGGCAATGGATCACAAACCAAGTTTCTCGGATTCTTAAAGTGTTCCGTATGGCTCGGAATCATCCCGAAAAAATCGGCGGAATATCCATCGTAATCCGTGCGTATTCGTTCCAGGTGGTGCATGTAGAACGAGCCGTGGCTGGCGTTGCCCTTGCCATCGCACAAGTGATTGATGTAAGACACCGCAAGTTTGGCCGCGTAAATTCCCGGACCGCGAAGAGAATAATGCGCCAGCGACCACCCCTCCCAGAGTATGGAAGCGACCGGCCGGTCGATGTTATGGATCTGATGATTGCCCTGCATCACCGTGAAGGAGGGTTCCAGCGCCACGTCGCGTCGAACCACCGCCTTGAGTGTGTACCATGGGGTGCCGCCGTCCGCGTCCCGCGGCTCGGACGCCAACCGGTGGCGGATGCGTGCCACAGGGTTCCATTCTGACGGGTCGTCGGTGGGCTCCGCACAATAGGTCTGCCACCGGGTCAACAGCACTCCCGGCCCCGGTTCGTCCGGCGATGGCAGCGACACGGGTTCCGCAGCGGGGTGGATGAATTCGTCCGCGTCCAGCAGCACCACCCAGTCCGCCCCTTCCTGCGCGGCTCGGCGCATCAATCTTGTCATCTTATGGCCCTGCGCTTTGCCCAGCGAGTGGTCTTCTATAATCTCCAGCGGCAGGCCTTCTTCGCGCAGTGCTCTGAGGATGTCCAGGGTCTCGTCACTGCTGGCGTGGTCCAGCACGATCATTCGGTTCAAATATGCCAGATTATGCCGGACGAAGGCCTCG
>CAZTYG010000234.1:3677-4033 GCA_964617445.1 uncultured Blastochloridaceae bacterium | reverse complement strand
CCACCTGCATGTCCTCGGCGGACGCCCGCTCGACTGGCCGCCCGGATGACACGGGCGCATCATGCTCTATTCGCTCGCCGCCACCCTTTTTTTCGCCGCATCGGTGATGCTCGCCTCGCGGGTCTCCGCCCGCATCGGCGCGGGCCGTGCATTTGTCTGGCGCACATGGATCGCCTTCGTTCTACTGGCCGTCCTGGCCCACGGCTTCGGTTCCGGCTGGAGCGGTCCGGGCGCCGCATGGTTTTTTATCAGCGGACTGGTCGGCTTCGGGTTGGGCGACCTCGCGCTTTTCGCCGCACTCCCGCGGCTCGGCCCACGGCTCATCTTTCCCGTTCCCCGGGGCCGGCCGGCCAGCC
>CAZTYG010000234.1:0-3667 GCA_964617445.1 uncultured Blastochloridaceae bacterium | reverse complement strand
ACGGCTCACCCTGCTCATGGCGCAATGTCTGGCCGCGCCCATCGCCGCCGCCACCGAATGGGCATGGCTGGGCACCACCATCAGCCCCGCCCACGCGCTGGCCGCCTCCGGCATCCTCTTGGGCACCGCGCTGGCGCTCAAACCCCGCCGAAAGCTCGGCGGCCGCGCGCTGATCATCGGACTATTGTTCGGATTGGCCGCCGCCTGGGGCCAGGGAGCGGGAGCGGTCATCAGCCGTCACGCCTTCGAACTCAACGCGGCCGCGGGCATCGACGTGTATGGCATGACCGCCACTTACCAGCGGATGGCCGGCGGCGTGCTGGTTGCCATCAGCGCCTGGGGATGGCTACGGCGCAGCACCCTACCCACACCCGCCGCGTCCCCCGGACCACCGCCGGAACCCGCACGATCCCGCTGCCTGCTGTTGGCCAACTCCCTGTCCGGACCCGTGCTCGGTGTCAGTTGTTACCAGGCCGCCCTCGCGGACACTCCAAGCGCATTGGTCCTCGCCATTGTTGCCACCTCACCGCTGATTGTCATTCCCATGGCATGGAAATGGGAGGGCGACATTCCCTCGTCAGCCTCCCTGCTCGGTGCCGCTCTCGCCGTGGGATGCGTAATCACACTCCTCTTGGTTTGATCACGGCGCACTCCTAACCCATACTTTCACCATGGCTTTGCGCATCGACGAACAAGTGATCCGCGGCGTGATCAACAACCGCACGCGCGGAAAAGTAACCGGACACCTCTGGATCGTCGGCCACGACGAACCCATCGAGCTGAACCTCGAAGGTGACGCATGGAGGGATATTGCCGGGCATGTCTTGGAATTTACCAACCCGAATCCCGTGCCCGGCGACATCGCTTCCTTCGCCCGGATTCAAAAAGGCGTGGTCGGCGACATCACCGCTTCGCGCAAAGCCCGGGTCCCCGACTGCCCCATCAGCGAGATCGGCAAATACTACAAAACCGGCGTCCCGATGCCCTGGCACTGGGGCAATTGTCTGTACCTCGAATGGTTCAGCGAGCGCAACGGCAGAGTCGTGATCGAATCCCCACACTTTGAATTGAAGATCGATACCGAGCCGTCGTGGACCATGAGTCCGGAGGAGGAAAAGGACCGGCACGCAGCCAACCAAGAAGCCATGACCGGCTTCATGGATCGAATGGTCCGAATGCTGGCGGAGGACGAAGAACCCGATGAGGACGCCCCGCGCAGCCAGGCGGAGGCCGATGCCGACGCCGAGGCCGCACGCATGGACCTGTTGCTGGACCGGGTCCAGGCCCGGCTCAAACGCGAGGGACGAGAGGATATCGACTTCGGCACCATCTACAAAGAGGAACGGGAACGAATGCGCAGAGAGCGCGGCGAACCCGATCCCGAATCCCTGACCCCCGAAGAGGAAGCGGAACGCGCGGCGTGGATCGAAGAGATCAACGCGGAGTCTGAAAAAATGTTGGAAGAAATGGAAACCTCAGGGTGGAAGGATGAGGAAACCGAACACCCTGTGGTGGTGCAATGCCGCGAGCTGAGCCTGCGCTTGCGCCTGGAAGCCGAAGCCGCCGGATGGGTCCGGGAAGACGACCCTGAAGAACACCCCATGCAGGAACTCCTCTTCGGAGTGGTCTTCGCCGCCACCAAACTGGCCGGTGCCCTCAATATCTACGACGACGAAGAATGGCCACCGGACCCCTTGTTCGCCGGTGATACCCTGGTGCGTTTAAAAAAAGGGCGTAGCCACCTGCGCGACGCCATCGCCGCGCTGGACGCCGCAGATGAACAGAACCTCGCCACACCGCAATGGCGTGCCGCCGCGCGAACCGCCCTCGATCCCCTTCTCGACGCCGTTGGCGGACTGATCGAAGAAGTCCGGGGCATCCTGGAGTAGCGCTCGTCTCTCACAGGCCGTCTAAAAAACGGCGTTTCCGCACTTTTTAGACGGCCTCTCAGCGATTGTGCCGGGGAGGACGCGGGCGGTTCGGCTGCAGTGACGAGGGTTCCGCCACTTCCGCCGCTTCACCGCCACCTGCCGGATTGCGCGGCACCACCCCCGCCACGCTTTCAATCCCTGTGCAGAACTCGATCAACGCGATCCAACCACGCACCGCCGCCGGATCGTTGTCATCTCGTCCCATGAAACCCGAAGGTGCGTCCAGCAACTCCATTCTGACATTCGCCGCCAAAGACTCCGACATCAGGGCCCGGTCCGAAACCGGTGCGATCAACAACGTCTCCACCGGCCAGGAATTGTTGCGAACAGCGCCCGGCTCCACCCAAACCGCGCCGCGCACCGGCATCTGCGCATGACCTTCCAACAAAATTCTACCGGCGGAAACCAAATGATCCCCCCACGCCGCCACCACCACCGGACCCGGACGGTAACGCGGACTGGTCCCCAGCAGCCTCATCCCCGCGATAATCACCTTTTGCGCATGGGCTGCACTCAACCGTTCCTCAAGAACCGCGGCCTCACGTTCGTCCACCGCCTGCCGCCCCCCATACAAATCCACCACCAACACCACATGACCGAGCCGCGCGATCACATCGGCCCGCAGACGCAGGATTTCCCGGTCCGCGCGGGCATCCGGAATAACCAGCACTCCCCCCTTCGGGGCATCGCTCGGCAGAGCCAGATAAGCCATCTCGTCCGAGCCGAACTCATACAGACTCATCCACTGCCCGGAGTATTTCACTCCCTCAGCCCCGGCCCCCGCCACCATCAACAAGCCCGCTGCCAGTACCATAATAAAACGCATGGCAAAAATAATGCCCGCGCGCGCAGGGTTGCAAAGGCAGCTTCTGTGACAATTGCGCGAAGAACTCCCTCCACGCTCAGCCACCATCCACAACCACCGCCGCCCGCCGCCTCTCAATCACCCCGGTCAGGAAAATACTCGCCTCATAAAGCAGATACATCGGCCCCGCCAGCATAAACAAACTGAACGGGTCCGTCGTCGGCGTGATCAACGCCGAGAACGTCAGGATGATCACAAACGCATGCCGCCGGTAGTCCGCCAGAAACCGGCGGCTTACAATCCCCAGTTGCGCGAGAATCACAATCACCAGCGGCATCTCGAACGAGATGCCGAAAGCCAGCAACATTTGCAGGAAAAAGCCCACGTAATTCTGCAACGGCCAGCGCGCCTCCCCCCCGATCCATTCCGCCCAGCCGATAAAAAAATTCAACGCCGTTGGCATCACCGCGAAATAACAGAATACGACCCCGGTCAGAAACAACCCGGCCCCGGCGGCGAACGCCGGAACCAACATCCCACGCTCCCGTTCCGATAAAGCCGGGAGCAAGAAAATGCCGATGTAATAGAAAATTGCGGGACAGGCGATAATAAACCCGGCCAGCATTCCCGTCTGAATGCTGATCGTCAGCGGATCGATCACATTGAGCACAAACAGGAACTTCTCCGGATCCTCCCCCCGCTCCTCCAGAATCCGGAACAACGGCGCCTGCACCACCGCCAGAATTTTCCGAACGAAACAAAACGCGATCACCAATCCGATCACCAGCGAGACAAGGCACCGAATGATCGTCCAACGCATCTCCTCCAGATGCTCCAAAAATGGCTTCGGCTCGTCCCCCATGAACCACGCACACTACCCCCGCCCCGCCCCCGCATCCGGCACGCGCGAGCGCGCGGGCGAGCCTGGCGA
>CAZTYG010000233.1:0-4045 GCA_964617445.1 uncultured Blastochloridaceae bacterium | reverse complement strand
GGCCACAGTCCGGACCCCGATGACGCGTTCATGTTCTACGCCATGGCGGAACATAAAATCGATCTCGGGCCCTACCAATTCGAGCACATTCTCCAGGATATCCAGATGCTCAATGAGCGGGCCGGACGCTGCGAACTGGATGTGACCGCGGTCTCCATTCACGCCTACGCCCGCCTCACCGACACCTACGCACTGATGCCCTGCGGTGCCAGCATGGGCGACAACTACGGGCCCATGCTCGTCGGATTCAAAAAGCTCGGCAAAAATCAACTCCGCACCGCGCGCATCGCCATCCCGGGCAAACTCACCAGCGCCTTTCTCGCCCTCCAGATATACTTCGACTGCCCCGGCCGCGAGCTGGATGTGGTCGTGGTGCCGTTCGACCAAATCTTCGACGCCCTGAAGCACGGCGAAGCCGATACCGGACTGATCATCCATGAGGGTCAGCTCACCTACGCCGACGAGGGCTTCGAGCTGTCCGAGGATCTGGGCGTGTGGTGGCACCGCGAAACCGGCGGCCTGCCCCTGCCCCTCGGAGGCAACGTCATCCGCAAAGCCCTCGGCCCCGCCCATACGCGCGCCATCACCGCCATCGTCAAAGAAAGCATCCGTTACGGCCTGGAACATCGCCGCGCCGGAGTCGAACACTCCCTGCCCCTCGGACGCGGACTCGACCACGAACGCGCCGACCGGTTTATCGGCATGTATGTCAACGACCTCACCATCGATTACGGCGACCGCGGACGCCGCGCCATCCGCGAGTTCCTGGCGCGGGGCGCAAAGCTCGGCGTGATCCCCACCGGCGTCGAACCGGAATTTGTCGAACTTTGAGAACCCTCCTCCTTCTCCTCTCCACCATCGTCTGCCTATCCATTGGTTCCGCGTCCGCTACCGAAAGCCAGCGGGACCAACTCCTCCGCCTCATCAATCAGGAGCGCGCGAAAACCGGACTCAAAGCACTACAAACCGACCCGCGTCTGCAAACCACTGCGGAGGAATGGGCGGAAAGATTGGCCGCCTCCGGACGCATGACCCACCGGTCCCGCCGTGAGTTGGGCGAAATGCAACGCGCGTGGGGGCTGAGTTACATCAACGAAAATCTTTACCGCGCCGACCATCAAGCGGCCGCAAGCCGCGTGGTTCAAGCGTGGATGAACAGTCCCGGTCACCGTCGCAATCTCCTCCACCCCGACGCCTCCCTCGCGGGCATTGCCGCCGCCTCCCGCCCGGACGGCGGCCTCTTCGTCGTCTTTCACGCCGCCACCCCCTTCGAATAAACATCCCCAGGCGGTGATGTTTGACAGCGCGGGCGAGGCCGGGCTTGATGGGGGGAGATGAATGAAACCGCGCGACTGCCCGTGGGCTCGGTGGTGGTTCCGGTGTGGAACGCCGGGGCCATGACAGAACCGTTGTTGAAAGCATTGCTCGGCCAAGACATGGACCCATCGTCTTATGAAATTCTGGCGGTGGACAACGGTTCGACAGACGGAACGCTGGAAACTCTGCAGGAGTGGGAGAAACAGCATCCCGGACGATTGCGGGTGCTGTGCGAACATACGTTGCGCGGCTCCTACGCGGCGCGCAACCAGGGCATTCGCAACGCGCGCGGACGTTTTCTCGCTTTCACCGACGCGGACTGCGTGCCAGATACCCATTGGCTGCGCACTGGGGTCGAGGCGCTGGAGGCCGGACGCGGAAAATGGATATCGGGACCAGTGCGCATGACGCCGCCGCCGAATGCCTCCACCGCGCATTGGCTGGACGCCGCCATGCACATGCGCAACGAGTTGCTGGCCGACCGACCGGGCGGCCGACGGCCCGCAGCAGTGACCGCCAATTTGATGGTCCGTCGGGAATTGTTCGACCGCTTCGGCCTGTTTCCCGGAGACTCCCCGTCGGGGGCGGACACATGGTGGACCGAGCGGCTTGCGGACGCCGGGGTGCCGTTTCATTTCGAACCGGGCATGGTGGTGACGCATCCAACCCGCGGGCTGTGGGAGCTGCTGGGCAAACGGCTGCGTATGGGCCGCGGCAAGGCGGTGATGGCCGGGATCGATCCCAAACTCAAATCACCGGGCCGACAGCTACGATTGCTGCTGCGGTTTCCGTCTGCCAAATCCATGCGAACACTGCACAACCGGTTTCCAGAAAAAAAAGGACGCTGGTTCTGGTTGCGGGTCTGGCTGTTGTTGACCGCGCTGCAATGGGCCACAGCGTGGGGCGTGGTCCTGAGTGTGGTAGAAAAACCAATCATTCGATGGAAGTAATTCATTCTATGAGACCGTCTTCCGGCCCGGTCTAGGATGAGCAAGGTGGAATGAGAAGTCAGATGCCTCCGGCATTTTTACGCGGCTTCGGAGGCAATCGTCACCGGCAATTCTCCGAGGAACGGAATGTTGCCCAGGAGGGCATCGGCATAGGCCGTTTGGACCGTGGGGACATCGGAGTAGCCGCAGACAAAATTGGGCAGATGCGGCAGTTCATCGAGAATGTAGGGGCTGCCGAACGAGACGTAATAACGGGAGATGCGGCGGTCTTTGGGCCAACGGGTTTGTTCGATCCATTGCAGGGCGGGATAGGCGAGGCGGATCGAGCTGCGTCCGGCCTGGGGGCTTTGGCGGAACAGGTAAATGGCGGCATCGTTCTGTTCGAGATGCTGTGTCCAGGTTTTGGGATCGTGGAGGATGGTGACGCGGCATCCGGCTTGTTGCAGGGCTTGTTGCAGCGGCTGCCAGCGCTGGTTGATTTTTTCCTGCCCCACGACCATCAGGCTGTCCAGGGTGGGTTCTTCAACAGGCAGGGGAATGAGAAGCACCCGTGACTTGGGGGGCAGGGGATAGTTCTGTTCCCGGTCGCGGACCAGGGTCAGTGATTTCCGTCCCAGATCGACTGCGGCCGAGTGGGTGAGGCTGGAGAACAGGGCCTTGGCGGTCTCCTCGGCGGGCAGGATGGATTTGCCGATGAAATGTAGCAGCCCGGTTTTCTCTTTGAGCGCCATAACCCGTTTGACCGAACGGTTGATTTCCTGTTCGTCGAGTTCGCCCCGTTCGATGGCGGCGAGAGTGGCTTCGACCGCCTCGTGCACGTTTTCGGGAAAGAGGACCACGTCGGATCCCGCGCGCAGGTTGCCGATGACGGCGTCCATGGGGGTTTGGCAGTGCCACATCATGCCGCCCATGCCGAGGGCGTCGGAGACGATGACGCCGTCGAAGCCGAGTTCTTCGCGCAGCAGCCGGTGGGCTTTGCGGCTCAGGGTGGCGGGCAGGTGTTCGCCGGTGCGGGGGTCGAGGTCGTTGAGCCAGGGCAGGGCGATGTGGCCCATCATGATGGAGTGCACCCCGGCATCAATCGCGGCGCGGAACACCCGTCCGCTGCTGTCCCGCCAGGCTTTTTCGTCCTGCGGGTTGACCGAAGTGACGACATGTTGATCGCGCCAATCAAAGCCGTCGCCGGGAAAGTGCTTGGCGGTGGCGGCCATGCCGTGGTCTTGCGCACCACCGATGAAGGCGCGGATGAGCGGGATGATGCGGTGGGGATCATCGGAAAAGCCGCGGACGTTGGTGATGGGGTTGTCGGGATGGGCGTTGATGTCGGCGACCGGGGCGAAGGTCCAGCGGGTGCCGACCATGCGGCCCTGCATGGCACAGGATTTTCCGGTCTCGTAGGCCAGGCGTTCGCGTTCGGAGGGATCGGCCACCGCGCCCAGATTCATGGCGGCGCCGAGTGAGGTGCCGCCTTCGATGGCGACGCGGCATTCGTAGTCCGCCGAGATGATGGGGGGAATGCCGAGGGGATGTTGGAAGCATTCGCTGTGGTCGCGCAGGGTTTTCCAGGGCTTGGTGCCCTGAAAGTAACCACACACGCCCAGCTCACCGAGCGCTTGAATCTGCTGCTCGAAAGGCCCGTCCTCGTTGCGGATGTTGGGCATGAGCAACTGCGCAACACGCAATGCCAAGGGCCACGATTCAATGTGCAGAGCGTTTGGTTGGAGTGAGTGAGCTTCTGGGCGATCGGCTTGGCGATGTAATCGTCGGCGCCGGCTTCG
>CAZTYG010000232.1:0-4110 GCA_964617445.1 uncultured Blastochloridaceae bacterium | reverse complement strand
TGCCGCGCCGCACGCGAAGACGGCCCCTATGACCTTGTTATCACCGACATCTTCATGCCCGACATGGACGGCATTGAAACCATCGAAACCATCAAATCCACCGCACCGCTCTCGAAAATCATCGCCATCTCCGGCGGTGGTGCCGGACTCTCCGGTCAGGCTATGCTCGAAGTCGCTTCGGGAATCGGAGCCGACCTCACCATGCACAAACCCTTCAACGCCTCGGAACTTCAGTCCGCCATCACCAGCCTCCTCTCCCCGGCCTGATCCCACCCTCCGGGCGATCTATTGCGGTAGGCCGATTTTCGACTCGTGGGGGTCCTCAGTCGATGACTTATGCACTCGGTCTTCTGACCTCTGTCCCGGCCTCTTTGAGGCCGCGCAGGCGTTGCGTCGTTTGCTCGCGATCCAGGCGGCTGGCCGCGAGATCAATCGTCAGCGATTCCCACACGTCCGGGCATAGCTCCTCGCCCGACAACAATGCGTTCGCACACAAGAAAACCAGACACGCCGCCAGCGCGGCCGCTTATTGCCATCGACGAAAGGATGGTTGCGGCGAAGGTTGGACCGGATAGGGTTACCGTATGAAATCCGCCTATGAAATCGCCATGGCTCGCTCCGGCGGCCAGTCCACGCCGAAGTTGAACGATGAACAGAAAGCCGCCCTTGCGGATATCAGCAATCTCTACCAGTCAAAAGTGGCGGAGCGTGAAACCTTTCTGCGCTCCAAGATCGGGGCGGCCCGCGCCACCGGTGACGAGGCCGAGGCCGCCCAGCTCGAAGAGCAGCTAACCCGTGATCTCCAGGCCCTGCGGACGGAGATGGAATCCAAAAAAGACAAAATCTGGTCCGGGGCCGGTGCTCTTTGACACGCGATTTTCACCCATACGCCACGTTTGTTGACCATCCCGGCATTGCCTCACGCACGCATCAATGCTGAAGTGGCCGGATGAGCGCCCCCCACCTGACCGACACCGATACCTCGCAGAAGGTTCTGCAAATCAACCTGGACGCCGCACGTTACGGCACCTTCGCCGAGATTGGCGCGGGTCAGGAAGTGGCGCGGTGGTTCTTCCGCGTCGGCGGCGCGGCAGGCACCGTCGCCAAGAGCATGTCCGCCTACGACATGACCTTCAGCGACGCCATTTACGGACCCTGCCCGCGCTACGTGAGCCGCCAGCGCCTGGCCACGATGCTCGACCATGAATACAGGCTGTTGATCGAACGGTTGCACGACAAGCGCGGTGCCGACACATGCTTCTTTGTCTATGCCAACACCGTCGCCGCCCGCAGCTACCGCAGCAACAACGAATGCCATGGCTGGATGGGTGTGCGTTTCCAGCGCGCCGCCGGAACCGAAGCGGGTGAAATCCTCATTCACGTCCGAATGCTCGACCGCGATAACATCAACCAACAGGAGGCCCTCGGCATCGTCGGCGTCAATCTCCTCCACGCCGCCCTTTACACCAACGAAAACCCCGACCTCCTTATCCGCTCGCTACTCGACGGCCTCAACGACGACCGCATCGAGGTGGACACCATTCTGTTCTCCGGCCCGGATTTCGCCCACCTCGACAACCGCTTGCTCAACCTCCAACTGGTCCGCAATGGCCTGACCGAAGCCGTCGTCATCTCCCCGGACGGCCAGGTCCACCAAGCCGCCGAAATTCTTTACCGCCGTCCCATTCTTCTCGAACGCGGCCAGTTTCGCCCCGTCACCCGTGTCAACCAGGACATGCTCGCCGCCGCCCGCTCCCAATTCGCCGTCCTCTCCGGCGTGACCGAAGCCGGACAACCTCCCGTCGAAATCATGGAAATGACCCTCCGCAACCTGCTGCGCTCTGGCGACGTCGATCCCGATGACTTCATCGCCCGCGTCAACATCCTCGGCGCCCTGGGCAAAACCGTCATGATCTCCAACTACGCCGAGTTCCACCGCCTCGCAGCCTACCTCCGCCGCTGCAGCAAAGAATCTATCGGCATCGTTCTGGGCGTCGCCCTGCTGCGCGAAATCTTCAAAGAAAAATACTACACTGAGTTGGAGGGCGGCATCCTTGAATCGTTCGGCAGATTGTTCAAAAACGACCTGAAACTCTTCGTGTTTCCCGCCATCGACCAGGACGGAAAAACGCTCCTGCGCATCGCCAACCTCGACATCTCTCCCCACCTCCGCCACCTCCTCGGCCACCTCGTCGAAAACGAATATCTCATCGACATTCAAGCCGAGAACCCGCGGGAAATTTCCTTTTCCTCCCGCGAAGTCATCCGCAGGATGGAACAGAACGACCCCTCATGGGAAGAATTGGTCGATCCCCGCGTCGCCGAAATCATTAAAGAACGCGGTTACTTCGGCCTCAAAGCCACCCGCCACCTCGTCCACTGAACCGGAAATATCCCTGATCGTCGGCACGGTGCGGTGCCCTGGCGGTATTTTTATTTCGCTTTGCCCTGCGCGGCCACCGCCGCCATCGCCTTGGCAACCTCGTCGGGATCCCCGACATAATTGCTCTTCAGAGGTTTAAGATTGTTGTCCAATTCGTAAACCAAAGGCATCCCGGTCGGGATGTTGAGTTCCAAAATCGCCTCGTCGGTGACGTTGTCCAGGTACTTGACCAGGGCGCGCAGACTGTTGCCGTGGGCGGCGACTATGACCCGCCGACCCGATTTGACCGCTGGCGCCAGCACATCATGCCAGAAAGGCAGGAAACGATCCACGGTGTCCTTGAGGCATTCGGTGAGAGGCAATTGCGACTCGTCGAGGTCCTTGTAGCGCGGATCGTGGCCCGGCCAGCGCTCGTCGGATTTTTCCAGCGGGGGCGGGGCGATGTCGTATGCCCGGCGCCAGATTTTCACCTGCTCCTCGCCGTGTTTCTGTGCGGTCTCCGCCTTGTTGAGTCCCTGCAATGCGCCGTAGTGGCGCTCGTTGAGCCGCCAATCTTTATGCACCGGAATCCAGTCCAGGTCCATTTCGCCGAGAATGCCATTGAGGGTCTTCACCGCGCGCTTCAAAACCGAGACGTAGGCAACATCGAATACAAAACCGGCCTTCTTCAACTCCTGCCCGGCCTTCAGCGCCTCGCCCACGCCCTTTTCGGACAGGTCCACATCGGTCCAGCCGGTGAAACGGTTTTCTTTGTTCCAGGTGCTTTCGCCGTGGCGAACCAATACGAGTTTGTGGGATGCGTCAGCCATTACGGATGCGGATCATCCCATTTCACCCGTGTCGGGCAATCTTTTTCAATTCCCGCTCCGGGACAACTTCGAAGTCCGATTAAAACAGGAAATACCCGACCAGCAGACCGATGGCGATGCCGCTGCCGAATGCCATCGCTACAGTCAGTCCCCACGGTGCCATCTTTACGGTTACTTCCGCCTTCGGCGGCACTGGGACAACAGGCGTACTTTCCGCCTTGCGGGGAAGTTCTTTGGGCGGGGCTTTCGGGATATCTTTGGGGAGTGGCTTCAGCGGCGAGGCTTGGGTGGCCCGGGCCGGCGGAGCCGGTGGCTTCATCTGCGGAACCGACGGCACCGCCTCGGTCGCCGCGTGACGGGCAGGAGAAAGTTCCTCGTCGGTCAGCCGGTTGGTGCGCCGCTCCCGGCGCTCCTTGGGAACCTGTGCCGCTTCCGGGGACTTCTGCACGACGATGTTCCGTCCGTCATGCGGCTTGGTCTCCGGATCGATCCGGAAAGAAATCGTCCCCATTCGGAATATCTCGCCCTGGGACAACAGGACCGGCTCGTTGCTCACTCGTCTGTCACGGACATAGGTGCCGTTGCAAGAATTCAAGTCCTCGATCCACAACCCGTCCTCGGTGTTGTGGAAGCGGGCATGGGCGCGGCTGATCGAAGAATCATCCAGAACAATATTGGAATCATCATTGCGTCCTGCAACGGCCAGCCCGGGAAGGATGATATAGGGGTGTCCGTTTTCGAGATTTCTGAGCTTGTAGATGACCGCCATAATCGAAACATTAGCCGCACGTTCGAGCGAATCAATGACAACCTTCGACGGGCCATTATATCGTGCCGAACTGCCGGTCTCCGGCATCGCCCAGCCCCGGCAGAATGAATCCGGAGCTGTTCAATTCGCGGTCCAAAGAGGCGGTGATA
>CAZTYG010000231.1:0-4111 GCA_964617445.1 uncultured Blastochloridaceae bacterium | reverse complement strand
TGGGCCGCCACCCACGCCCAGCTCACCGAACGCATCCACGCCGAAGGCCCCGACGCCCTGCTCCAGCTCGTCCTCGACGCCGTTTACGAAGACCACCTCAAATCGAAATACACCAACTTCACCAACCGCCTCGAAGACCTCCGCCAACTCCAGAGCTTTGCTTCCGGATTCGAGAACTGCGCCGACTTTCTCGCCCAGCTTTCCCTCATGACCAACCTGGAAGCCGAACCCGCCGCCGATGCCGCGGCACCCGACCACGAATGCCTCAAACTCAGCTCCGTCCACCAGGCCAAGGGCCTCGAATGGAACATCGTTTTTGTCATCATGCTCTGCGACGGCCTCTTTCCCTCCGCGCGCTCCATCGAATCAGAGGAAGGCGAAGAAGAAGAGCGCCGACTCTTCTACGTCGCCGTCACCCGCGCCCGCGACGAACTCTATCTGCTCCACCCTCAAATCCGCGGTGGCGGTATGGGGGGCCAAGCCGACACTTGGCAACGCCCCTCGCGTTTTCTCGCCGAAGTCCCCGCCGACCTCTGCACCCAGTGGAAAATCCGCCAAGAACAACCCTCCTGGCATCAGGACTCCGAAGTTCCCTTCTGAGAGGTCGTACTTTTTTGGCCTGCGGGGCCATTTCGACATGCTCCCGTTCGAGGGCATGGGTTGACCCGATACGGCAGGGCGAGGACCGGAGTCCATGGGTTGTCCCGGTCTCGCAGCGGGAGACCCTCCAACGCGCTGGGATCGGCTCCTATTGGGGAATGGGAGGCAACTCGACGGGATCGAACAAGGGGGGCTGCTGGCCTTCCTCAGTGAGCGGGGTCAGCAACGGACTGGGCATTTCACCATCATTGGTCGCATCGGCACCCGGCGTGGCGGGAGCCTCCGCCGCTTCACGCTCCGCTTGCAGGCGCGCTTCCTCCTCGATCCGTGCCTGCTCCACCATTTCACGCTCCCGTCTGGCTTCATCCATTTTGCCGTAATGATACATTCCCAGCGCCATTCCCACGGCCATGGGCACCACTGCGTTGGTGCCGCTGGTCTCGATCTGCGAGAGGGTATAGTCACCCTCGTAGAAAGTGGCGGCCCGGGTAACGCCGATTTTGTCGGTGAACGTGAGGGTTTCGGGCATATTTTCGGGCAGTCCGTCCGTGCCGCCCAGCCATGTGGCGGCCATAGGCATGAGCCCGATCAGCGCCCCGTAGCCCCGTTCCATCAGCACGTCAGTGCGAACGTAGGCCACTGCGGAGGGACCCACCCCGACACCGGGCGTCGGCGGAGCCACGACTTCCGCCTTGAGCGGGTTTGCCCCGGCGAGCGCGGCTTCGGTGCCCGCCGCGGTCAGGCCGATGCCGAACATGCCTTTGCCGAGAAACACGGTGGGAGAAAGCATGGGCACGCTGGCAATACTGATCTGCAGGGTGTCGTAACCGGCCACCTGCTTCTCCTCGTAATGCCCACCCATCATGGCCAGCATGGCGGAGGTCTCCACGAGCTTCTGGTAGGAGGGGCGAAAGGCCTGCTCATCGGATACCTCGAGAACGATCAGCAATTCTGGAAAGGGCGCGGCCTCGGGCCAATCCAGCACGATGGCCAGCTCCGGTCCGAGGGGGTTGATGATATTTTTATGCAGGTCCAGCCCCATCATGGCAACCTGGCCCTCGATCATTGCAAACGGGTCCATCTCCTCAGCCCCTTCCTCCTGCTCCGAATTTTCGCGGAGTGCCTGCAGCATCTCTTTCTGCATTTCCATTTGATAGGCGTAGTTTTTGGCCACGTCAAAGCTCTGGGACGTGAACAGCAGGGTGTCCGGGCCGGTGAAACGCAGCGCCTGGAGCGCCACCGGATCATAGGTCCGGCCCAGGTCCGGCAACTTGTCGCGCGGGCTGTACGCCACGATCCGGTCGCGCAGGGATTCTTGCTCCACCCGCACCGTCCAAAGTATCGAATGCATGTAATTCATCTTCTTTTTCAACACGTCCATCATCGCCGACGTCTCACCCCCGGCTTCCCCACCACCCGCAAAACGCGAAATCATGTCGAAGTAAATATCCATGAAGGCGGATGAGTCGGCGTAAAACCACGCATCCGGGGATTCGTCGATTTTTTTCCACACATCCTGGTAGGCCGGGGAGGCGGCCAGGCCGCCATCGGCGCGTCCCTGCATCACCGAGCGGAGAAAATCCGCGAGCGCATCTTCGTCGATCGCGAAAAGGTCCCACTTTTCCCAGCGGGCACGGAACAGCTTGATGCCCTGTCCGTCTTTGCCGAGCCGCAGCCATTCCACCGCAACTCCTTCGATTTCAGCGGTCCCGGTCTCCCTCCCCGCCAGCTTGTCCCCGGCGATTTCTTTGATGCGATCAACCATGCGGTCCACCGACAGGCCCTCGTCGGGAGCGCCATGAAAACCCGCGACCAATTGCACGGAAACCTCCGGCTCGGCGGTGAATCCGGTGACCGCCACGAAAGACGTCCCTCCCATGCACCGGCCGACGGCTTGGGCCAGTTGGGTGGCGATTGCCAGGCGTTCTTCCATGGTTTGCGCGTCCGCCCCGGACAGAGCCTGCGATTCCTCCGTGATGATGGCACCCAGCGCGGCAAGAACCCCCTGCCATTGCTCGTCCTGCCACAACGCGGCGGCTTTCGAGTTGCGATAGCGCAGATACGTGGAGGCGCCGTTGGGGACTTCCGCGTAGAACAACGTGTCCGGAGGCAGAAACACCGCCGGGCTTTGCGGGGCTTTGGTGCCCGCCACCCGCTGCCACCATTCCCAGCCCAGCCAGGCACCCACCGCCAACAACACCAGAACCAACACAAAAATCAGGCCTTTCTTCATGCCGTTGATATAGCATAGTGTTCGGCCATGAGAAACTTTTTCAATCCGCGCCGCGTCATTTATTTTTTCCCGGCGGTCGCGCTATTCTTGACTTCTCCCGCCGCCGCGGAAACGACCGCGCCGGGAATGGTTTACGTCACCGAAGGTCCATCGGCCAAAGTTTACATCGCCGGCTCGATTCACATGCTGCCGCGCGACCAGCATCCACTCCCCCCGCCGCTGTTCACCGCCTACGAGGACAGTGTCCATCTGGTCTTCGAGGTGGAGTTCGAGGAGATGATGCGTCCGGAATTTCTCGCCCGCTACCTCCAGACCTCGCGGCTGCCGGAGGGATCGACCCTGGACACCGTCCTCGATGCCGGGGCCTTTGCCAAACTCAAGGACTACCACACCAAGCACCGCATCCCCGACACCCTCTGGACCGGACAACAACCCTGGGCCGTCATCCTTCAAATCCAACAACTGGAACTCACCCGCATTGGTGCCTCCGCCGTCTGGGGCGTGGACATGCACTTCACCAACCTCGCCAAACGCGACAACAAAACCATCAGCGCCCTGGAAACCGTGGACCAACAACTGGCTCTCATCAGCTCCCTCGCCACCGACAACCCGGACGGCATGGTCCACGAAACCATCGATAAAATCGACGAGGGCATCGCCATCTTCCACCGCCTGATCGCAGCGTGGCGCGCGGGCGACAGCGCCGCCCTGGCCACCGCCATGCAGGACGGCATGCCCACCAGCGCCGCCGACTTCGACGAAAAACTCCTCAAGGAACGCAACCGCGCATGGATTCCGCTCATCGAGCAATACATTCGCGGCAACCGCAACACCATGGTCATCGTCGGCGCCGGCCACCTCGCCGGCGACGACAACGTTCTGGACCTCCTCAAGGCCAACGGCCACCCGATCCGACAAGTGCTGGAATGAATCCGCAAGACTTCTCCTGGGGCGGAGCGCCGACACGCTTTTTTTACGACCTGACCCCGGACCGCATCCTGGACGCTGTCGAGGACGCCGGATACGCCTGCAACGGCCAATGCATGGCGCTCAACAGCATGGAGAACCGCGTCTGTCAGATCGGCCTCGAATCCCCCCCACCCGATCCCACCGCCGACGCCGCCCTGCTCACTTCCCCCTACCTCGTCGCCAAGTTCTATCGCCCCGGACGATGGTCCCCGGACCAAATTCTCGACGAACACCACTTTCTCTTCGACCTGCGCGAGGCGGAAATCCCCGTGGTCGACCCCCTGCGCGACCACGACGGCGACAGCCTTT
>CAZTYG010000230.1:878-4140 GCA_964617445.1 uncultured Blastochloridaceae bacterium | reverse complement strand
TTCCCCCAGCCCGAAAATCCCCCATGCCCCACCCAGAGTCCGTCACCAGATCACTTCACAGAAATCCCCTGAACCATTCACGTGAATGGTTCAGACGCCGTCTAAAAAATATGCGTTGGAAAGGAAGGAATCTGGCGGTTTCTGCTCGCTTTCACCACGAAACTCGAAAAGCTATATTCATCGTGAAGCTCCCCTCGATGACCCCCTTTTCCTCAACTTGAAAATGAACGGGCCATGAAAGCACACTGGGAGAGAATTGTCGGTAAATGGCACTGGAGTCCTCCGCCCTGGGTGCAATCCATAAGCGGCTTGCCACGTCCGGTTCTCTTGTCGGGAATTCTGTTTCTAACGCTGTGCTCCTTGTCCGGCCTGTGGTATTGGAAACACTTACAGTCTAGGCCAATCCCCGAAACCGTGGATTACGCGGTGGCTGTCCCCAGCCTGTCTGTGATCACAAAAGAAAAGTTGTCTCCAGCATCATTACAAATACGTTTTTCCCGCTCCGCAGCGCGTCTTGATCTGGTCAATCAAGTTCTGACTTCCGGCGTCCGCATCGAACCCCACCATCCTGGAATTTGGAAGTGGAGCGGGGACAAAGTTCTTGTGTTCGAACCCGCCGACGACTGGCCCGCCAATCATTCCTATCGCGTGCGATTCGAGGGAACCATTTTCGGACCAGATATACGTCTGGTTCGCCCTGTGGCGGATTTCACCACGTTGCCATTCACTGCGGAAATCAACGCTACCGAATATTATGTCGATCCGCGCGACCCCCTGAACCGGCGGGTCACCGCGACCCTTTCGTTCAGCCATCCGGTCGATCCCGCCGCATTGAACCAGGCCGTCTCCCTCCAGGTCCGGGGAACGGAATCCATATGGCTGGCCCCATCGGAGCCCGACCTGTGGACATTGGAACTTGTGGATCATGGCCGCACCGCATATTTCCGCTCCGCCCGTCTCGCACTCCCCAAGGAAGCCACCTTCGCCACTTTTTCGCTTTCCGGCTCGTTTCGTGCGGCACGTGGAGGCAACCGTCTGGGCGAACCCATCGTCCATGAGTTTCCCATTCCGGATCGTTACACCGGCCTGCGGGTGGTATCCGCCGATGCCGCAATCGTCCGCGACCCCGATCTGACTCCGCAACAGACGGTATTAATCCAATTCACCGTGCCTGTCTCCAGCGATGACCTGGCCCGACACCTGGAACTCTACCTCCTGCCAGAGACCAATCCACTCCGTCCTCAGCAGACGCCTCCGTGGGAAAGCCCATCGGAAATCAATCAAACGATTCTAGAACTTTCCGAATCGTTGGAAACAGTCCTTGATCCCACCGAACTACCCGAATCCAATATTCATTCCGTGCGCATCCGTGTCCCGCAGGGACGTGCGGTCTTTCTTAGGGTCGATCACGACCTCGCCGGTTTCGGCGGTTTTGCCCTCAAAAACACGTTCACCTCGGTCCTCCACGTTCCGGATTATCCGCGAGAGGTCCGCCTGACAGGTGAAGGCGGCGTGCTGGCATCGAACGGCGAAAAACAGCTTACTATCTCTTCGCGCGCAGTGGATAAAATCGTCGTCCGCGTGGGTCGTGTCATCCCGGGCGCAGTCAACCACCTCGTCAGCCAGTCGCGCGGAAATTTCCAGAATCCGGTCTTTTCCAGCCATAACTTCGGCGAGGACAATATCTCCGAGGTGTTCGAATCGGAGTTCCCTGTCTCTTCCGAGGAGCCGGAGAAACTCCGCTACACCGCTCTGGACCTTTCGCCATTCATGCGCTCGGCGCCCCCATCCGGTATTCAGCCGCAGCCACCCAGCATGGGCAGGGGATTGTTCTTCCTGGACATCAACGGCTTCACCGATTCCGAGACCCGACCCGCCGACAACGCACCCAACTGGAGAAACCGTTCCCACAGTCCTGCCCATGACCGCCGATTTGTCCTCGTCACCGATCTTGGCATCATTGTTAAAGAAGGCTCCTCCGGCCTTGCCGATGTTTTTGTGCAATCCGTCTCACGCGGCCGCCCCGTTTCGGGGGCGACCGTCGAGGTGCTCGGAAAAAACGGACTTCCCGTAGCCTCCGCAACCACCAACAGCGAAGGGCGTGTCACGTTCAACGGCCTGGAGAGTTTTCAGCGTGAGCGCGAACCGGTGGCCTATTTGGTACGTCTGGGAGACGACCTGAGTTTCCTTCCCTTCCGCCGTCATGACCGCGAGATCAACTTGTCCCGCTGGGATATCGGTGGGCGCGCAATCGCGGGTCCAGAGGCTCTCGATGCGTTCATGTTCACCGAACGGGGCATCTACCGGCCGGGCGATCCGGTGAAATTCGGCTTCATCCTCAAGCGCATGGATTGGAAGGAGCTGCCGGTCGGTGCGCCCATGGAAATCATCGTAACCAACCCCCGCGGACGCCGCGTGGGCTACCAAGAAATCACCCTGCCCGATTCCGGATTTTTTGAATGGGAATGGCCCACCGCTGTCAGTTTTCCCACCGGGGACTATACGGCATCGCTTCAATTGGCCGGAACGGACCGCCGCATTCCGCTCGCCTCCGAGTCCTTTCGCGTCGAAGAGTTTCTTCCCGACCGGTTGAAACTGGTCGTCACTCCGGAAGGTGGCGCACGTGCCGGTTGGTTGTCACCCGACGATCTCGCTGTTCTGGCCGATGTGCGCAACCTCTTCGGCACTCCAGCAGCGGACAACCGCATCACCGGCTCCGTAGAATGGCGGCCCGCCGATTATCACCCGCCCGGATTCGAAGGCTACCGCTTCACCGACCCCTATGCCGCCACCCGGACTTCCCGCCGCAATCACATTCTGGAACTGGAGGAGACCGGGTCCGATTCCGAAGGCAAAGCCCACATCCCACTGACCCGCACCGAAGGAGTGTCGGCAATGCAACGTGTCAATTACGTGCTGCGCGCCCACGAAAAAGGGTCTGGCAGGGGAGTCAGCGCAGCAGGATCGCTCTGGGTGTCGCCCGCCGCGCACATGGTCGGCCATAAGGCCGATGGCTCTCTGGATTTCGTTTCGAAAGATTCCACCCGCATGATCCATTTTGTCGGCCTCAACCCACGTCTGGAACCAACGGTGTTGAACGACCTCACTCTTACCATCAGCAGGCGAGTTCACGTATCCATCATGGTCCGTCGGCCCAATGGCAATTACGCCTACGAATCACGCGAGCGCGAGGAACCGGTCTCCGAAAAAGCCTTCGCCATCCCGTCGGAAGGTGCTGCTTTCCCGTTGGACACCAGCGAAC
>CAZTYG010000230.1:0-868 GCA_964617445.1 uncultured Blastochloridaceae bacterium | reverse complement strand
TTCCGTACCGCCTTCGATATCGACGCCAAATGGCTGATCGCCTGCGCGGCCCGGATGGCCTGCTCCTCGCCGAAATTCCCCATCTTGTCGCTGGAACGGCCAACATTACCCGTTCGTTGGAACGCAGCGCCGAACTTGTTGCGGCCCTCTCCAACACTGAGTATGCCACCGGCGAGGAAATCGAAATCAGCCTGACCGCGCCCTACACCGGGGCGGGACTCATCACCGTCGAAACCGACCGCGTGGTGGCTGCCCGCTGGTTTCAAAGCTCCACCACATCATCGGTTCAAAAAATCCGCGTCCCCGACGGCATCGAAGCCGGTGCTTACGTCCAGATCACATGGGTCCGCTCACTCGACTCCCCCGAAACCGCCATGAGCCCCCTCAGCTCCGCAGTGCTCCCTTTTGCCATCAACCGCCAACGTCGAACCATGGAAATCACGCTCGACTCGCCCGCCCATGCAGTACCTGGTGCACGACTGGAATGGACACTCCACTCGGCACGTCCAACACACGCACTTCTTTACGCGGTTGACGAAGGCATCCTTCAGGTCGCGCGCTATCAAACTCCCCTGCCACTTGATCATTTCCTCCAAAAACGCGCCCTCCAGGTCCGCACCTGGCAGATTCTCGACCTCCTGCTTCCGGAATTTTCGCGGGTCCGCTCACCTTCCGCGCCGGGGGGCGACGCGGACGAGGAATTGCTCGCCGCTGGCCTCAACCCCTTCCGCCGCAAGGACGAACCGCCCGTCGTTTATTGGTCCGGAATGCGCCCCGTTCCGGCGGGAGCCACCACCTTCCACTACGACGTCCCCGACTACTTCAACGGGCGGCTGCGCGTCATCGCCATCGCCGTCTCCCCGGACCA
>CAZTYG010000229.1:0-4160 GCA_964617445.1 uncultured Blastochloridaceae bacterium | reverse complement strand
AGCTTGCGGGCGAGGTCGGTGCAGGCGCGGAGGTCGAGTTTGCCGCTGGCGAGGGTGGGGACGGCATCGACACGGCGATAGAGTTTGGGAATCCAGAGGTTAGGCAGGCCGCGGGCAAGGAGTTCTTTGCGGGCGGCGTCGGGGTCGATGTCCGTCTCGGCAAGGACCACGAGGGCCTCGCCTTTTTTGTCATCCTGGACACCGAGGACAGCGACGTTGACGGCGTCGCCGTTATTGCGTTGCAACAGCCATTCGTAGAGGTGTTGCTCCACAGTGCCGTGGGGGACCATTTCGCCGCCGATTTTGGAGAAGCGACTGAGGCGGCCTTCGATGACGAGAAATCCGTCGGCGTCCATGTGGCCGAGATCGCCGGATTGATACCAGCCGTCCTGGAGGACCTGGGCATTGCGTTCTTCGTTTTGGAGGTAACCGGGGAAGATGTTGACCCCGCGAAACCACAGCATGCCGGTTTTTTGAAGGGGGAGGTCTTCTTCGAGTTCGGGGGAGCGGACACGGACGGAGACGCCGGGGAGGACGCGTCCGACACTGCCGGGGCGTTTGCCGGGCAGGGCGCCACCGCCAGCGGCGAGGACGAGGTCGTCGGGGACGTTGACGGAAATGACGGGGGAGCCTTCGGTCATGCCGTAGCCCTCGCAGACGGGAATGCCGGTGCGGCGCTCGAATTCTTCCATGAGAGGCGGGGGAAGTTTTTCGGCACCGGTGACAACGAGAGCGAGCGATTGAATTTGGGAGGGTTTCGCTTTTTTAAGGTAGCTGCGCAGAAAGGTGGGGGTGGTGACCAGGAGGGAGACTTGAAAGCGTTCGATGGTGTCGAGGATTTTGGCGGTTTCGAGCGGTGAGACGTAGGTGACGACGTGGGGTCCGCCGAGGAGGGGCCACCAGAGAGTGACGGTGAAGCCGAAGCTATGAAAGATGGGGAGGCAGCCGAGAATCGAGGGAACTTTGCTCTGGGGCAGGACGGAATTGATCTGGGCGACGTTGCCAAGGATATTGCGGTGGGAGAGGGGGACGCCTTTGGGTTCACCGGAGCTGCCGCTGGTGAAGAGCAGTCCGGCCTCGCGGTGGCCGCCTTTTTCCGGGAGTCCGAGGGAATTGGCAATGGCATCGGCTCCGGTGAAGACGGCACGGATCAGGCGCAGGACGATGGCGTGCTTGCCAATCGCCTTGAGGGTTTCGGCAAGGTCGATGCGTTGGGCGGTCCAAGGGAAGTCGCCGAGTTTTTGAACGACGGCGGCGGCGGTGATGGTGTGGGTGATTGCGGCTGTGCGAATGGCGGACTCATTGGCCTGGCGTCCGATGGTGAAGTTGAGATTGACGGGAACTTTGCCGGCCAAGACGCAGGCGAGGTTGGCGATGGCGGCACCGGCTCCGGGGGGGAGAACGATGCCGATGCGGGGGGCGTCGATTTTTTGGAGGCGTTCGGCCAGGAGCCAGGCGGCGGCGAGAATCATGCCGCCTTTCAGGCGTCGTCCGTTCTGAAAGGCGTCGGTGAGAATGGGTTGCCACATGCGGCTTTTGAGGCCGCCGAGCAGGGCGCGACCGAGGTGGCGGTCTATGGAGGGATGAGCGGCCATGGCGGCGGCCTCCAAGTCCAGCCAGGCGCGTTGGACGGTGGGGATATCAATCTCCGAGGGGCTGAGACCCTTTCCAAACCAGATGCCTACGGTGCGTCCATGGCTGCAAGCCAGTTGCGGGCCGGACTGGGGCCAATGATCCGCTCCCCATGGGACAACCCGAACGGGAAGCAGAATGGAGCGGACCTTGCGTCCGAGTTCGGCAATTTTTTCGGCCCGCATTCCGCCGCATACAACACAGGGGATCAGGCCGCGCCGTTGGGCCTCAACGACCCGCTCGGCCACCGCGCGGCGATCCTGTTCCAGCACCGCACCGATGGTCTTGAGGCCGAAGGAGGAGATGGGGACGGGAGCGTGGGGGGTGTCATAGACGATCCAGCGCACGGGGCCGGGCATGGTCTTTTGGAGGGCGAGGGCGCCTGGCAGGTTCAGCCTGCGGACCAGCCAGACAGCGCTTGGCACATCAGGGGCGTCAGGTCCGGGAAAAACCCGGCCCTCCACACCTAGTGACAAAAGGCGTTGAAGCCATGAAAACTCGACCATGAGCAGTATTCAAACTAGGCGGGTTGCCGTCGTTCTGGCAATGATCAAGACCCGCGTGAGCGGACCGTCCCGGAGGCAGTAACCATGCGGGCAGCGGGGAAGCATCTCCCGCCGTTCCCCATAAACACAGGAACCCCGATGGGATGGGATAAAAATATCTATTGACGACCGTGCGGGGAGGTGCGAGAACGCACTTAGTTGTTCACAAGTTATTCACAATGAAAGAACGGGTGGACAGCTATTAATCAACCTACAAGGAGAAATCAGAATGGCCGTAAATCGTGCTCAACTCGTCGAAGCAATCCAGAAAGAACTCGGAAAAGATACCAGCAAAGCCGGCGCCGAACGCGCGCTCGGCGCCGTGATCAACTCGATCAAAAGCGGTGTCAAGAAAAGCAAAGCCGTCCAGCTCATCGGTTTCGGAACCTTCAAAGTGGTTAACCGCAAAGCCCGCACCGGTGTGAATCCCAAGACCGGCGCGAAAATCAAAATCGCCGCCTCCAAGTCGGTGAAATTCAGCCCCGGCGCTGAATTCAAGAAGAGCCTCTGAGTCGTCTTCTTTCGGAAAAAAACCCGGGCCGCTGCGCGCGCCCGGGTTTTTTTGTGCCCGTGCGCTACAGACCGCGCTGTTCCACTTCGTCCTCGCTCCAGCCCAGGTAGTGGCCCAGCTCGTGGCGAAAGGTGATGCGCACTTCTTCGGCAAAGACTTCCGGGTCGTGACCGGAATAGTCCCACAAGTTTTGCAGGAAGAGGGTGATGCGAGGGATGCTGTCGGGATGGTTGGGTTCGCCCTCGGCCAGGCTGTAACCCTCGAAGACGCCGAGCCAGTCCTCTTCGGCCCCGGTCTCATCCGGGTCCGGGAGCGGAGCAACCCTGATTACCACGCGGGCGGCGGCGCGGGAGATTTCGGCGGGCAGTTGATCGAGTTCCTCGCGAATGAGAGTGCGGGCTGTATTTTCCAATTCGGATGCAGTCATGAAAGGTGTTGTCCAACGGGACGCATGCCATATTGTGCCAGCGGGCCGATTTTTCCATGATCATTTACACATTCACCCTCGCGCAGGTCGCCGTTGCCGCCGGTGGGATTTATATCATCAGCCATGGCTGGGCGGCATGGAAGCCGGAGGCGTGCTCCCCGTTGCTGCGGGCATTCCCGACCCATTACCCGACGGGCCTGGCGCTACTGGCCGTCGGCGCGCTTTGGTTCGCCTCGTTGATGGCCACCATCGACCTGATGGAATACGCCCCACATCGGGATAAATTTGTGATCGTCACCATCTCTCTGGCAGCGGCCACGGCATGGTTCGTGCGCGATCTCCTGGCGGTGCGGGCACTGGGAGTGGTGCTGTTGCTGGCAGCGCAAATCCTGCTCGACGCGGCATTTCCCGAAGAGAGTGTGGCGCGCCTGGTGGTCACAGTGCTGGCCTACGCATGGATATTTGAGGGCCTGCTGTTGGTGGGCCTGCCCTACATTTTCCGTGATGCCATACTCTGGCTGACAGATGAGCCCGGACGTGTCCGCCTGTTCGGCGCGTTGGGGGCGGGGTTCGGACTGTTGTTGGTGGTGTTGGGGCTTTTCGTTTACTGATAAAATACTCTGCTCCCACGGAGCGAGGTGCAGTGCAGCGGCAGTCGCCGCGACGACCACCTCCCGGCCCCTCCGTCCGCACGACGGGGAAGGGCGCGGAATTTGGTTGAGGAGCGCGGCGGAGTGTGGGACATTTTGGCGCATGAAGGCTTCGTTTTTGGGGAAATTGTTGGAGCGGGTGGAGCACTTGAGTCCGGAGGAGATGCAGACGTATTTGGTGCGGTTGGCACGGGAGAACGGATATTTGGAGACGATATTCAATACGTTGCACGATGGGGTGATGGTGCTGGCGGGGGACGGGACGATTGATTATTGCAATGCGGCGGCCGTTCGGTTGTTGCCGCTGCCGCATGAGGTGCCGCCCGGCGCGACGATCCAGCGTTATTTACGCGAGCTGCCGTGGGGTCAAATGCTGGGATCGGGGCAGGGGATTT
>CAZTYG010000228.1:0-4160 GCA_964617445.1 uncultured Blastochloridaceae bacterium | reverse complement strand
ATGCCGATTACACCCATGAGGGACGCACCTGTAAAATGCCGGTGGTCTGGACCAAACAGTGGGGCAAGGGCCGTGTGTTCTACTCCGCGTTGGGCCATGACCCGGAAGAATTCAACACCCACCCCCAGGTCAAAGAAATGACCGTGCGCGGGCTGCTCTGGGCGGCACGCTCCTGAACCCTCCCTGATAAATCAATTTATGAAACACCACGCAAAAGCCAAAGACATCAAAGTGGGCGTCGTCGGATACGGCGGTGCCTTCAACATGGGCAAAGCCCACCTCAACCAAATGCTGGCGGCCGGAATGACGCCCGTCGCCGTCGCCGAGGTCGATTCCAAGCGCTTGGAGGCGGCCACCGTGGATTTTCCCGGTATCGAAACCTATCCGAACGTCGATGCGATGTTGAAAAAATCGGCGGTGGACCTGGTTGTGCTCATTACCCCGCACAATACCCATGCCCCGCTGGCGTTAAAGTGTCTCAAGGCGGGCCGCCATGTCGTTTGCGAAAAACCCCTGGCCATCACCACTCAGGAAGTGGACTCGATGATCGCCGCCGCCCAAAAGTCCGGCGTGATGCTCTCCACCTACCACAACCGCCACTGGGACGGGCGGGCATTGCAGGCGGTGGAACTGGTGAAGAAGCAGAAGGAAATCGGCGATGTCGTCCGCATTGAGTGCCACATGGGTGGTTACTCCAAGCCCGGCGACTGGTGGCGCACCAGCCGGACCATCTCCGGCGGCATTCTCTACGATTGGGGCGTTCACCTGCTCGAATACTCGCTGCAATTGATCGACGCCCCCGTCACCGAAGTGGCCGGATTTGCCCATGAAGGATTTTGGGCACCGCAGACCGCGTGGAAAAAAGACGCCAATGAGGATGAAGGCTTTGCCGTGGTGCGTTTCGAAGGCGGGCAATGGCTCACCCTCTGCATCACCCATTTGGATTCCAAAGGCAAAGAGGGCTGGGTGGAAATCACCGGCACCAAGGGCAGCCTGGTGCTCGACGGCTCCCACAGCACTCTGCATCAGCACAAGGACGGCAAAACTGTGGTCACCCGTATTCCCAATCCTCCCGATCAGGGCCACCTCTATTACGAAAATGTGCGCGACCATCTGGTCAAAGGGGCAAAACTGGTCATCACCGCCGAGTGGTCCCGCCGTCCGATCCACATCCTCGATCTCGCCGCGCAAAGCGCGAAAAAAGGCAAAACCCTGCCCGCCCGTTACGCCTGAGGGGTGCGTCCGGCTCACGCCTCACCGGGCCGCTTGCGTGGAACATGGAGGGAATTCCGCCTTCGGGTGAGCCGGGCATTTCCTGTAGCCATGGCATGTTGGATGCCGCCGGGTATGGTGACAATCGCTGGAAACCGAGGAATCGCCGGTGCCCGCGCATCTTTTCAACAGCCTGCCCGGCCCACACGCCACACTGACGGATATGATTTTGTAAATCAGGAAGAATGCTGCCGCAGGCTGCGGGCGAGCAGGCTGATGGGGTGGCAGACGTCGAGCCGGACGCCGCGGGCGGCGGCGGTGTTTTGTAATTGCAGCAGGCAGCCGGGATTGGCGGTGGCCACCACGCCGCAGCCGGTGGAGAGAATATGGTTCAATTTGCGTTCAGAGAGTTGCGCGGCGGTGGCGGGTTGGGTGAGATTGTAAACCCCGGCGCTGCCGCAACACCAAGAGGCTTCGGGTAGTTCGATCAGCTCCACTCCCGGCAACGCGGCGAGCAGTCGGCGGGGCTGGTGGGTGATGCCCTGGCCGTGCGCGAGGTGGCAAGAATCATGGTAAGTGATCCGCAGTGTCCCGGCGTACGGTGCGCAGGCGGCGGCGGGATCAAAACCGATTTCCACCAGCCATTCGTGAATGTCGCGGAGCTTGGAATCCCAGAGGCGCGCTTTTCCGATGTAGGCGGGATCGTCGGCGAGCAGCCGGGCGTAGTGTTTGAGGTGGGAGCCGCAGCCGCCGGCGTTGGTGATGATGGCGTCGGCATGGTCCAAATCAAATTGGTCGATGAGCCGCCGGGCAAAGTCGCGGGCGGCTTCGAGGTCGCCGTTGTGGGCATGGAGGGAGCCGCAACACAATTGGCCGCGCGGGGTGAGCACGCGGCAACCGGACGCTCGCAGCACATCGGCGGTGTCGCGGTTGACCCCGGCATACATGATGTCCTGAACGCAGCCGGTGAGCAGGCCGACGGTATATTGCGCCGTTTCGCTTCCGATAGGGCGGGGAGGCTCGTCGGCGGCGATGAGCTGGTGGGAGAAGCGGGATTCGATTTCCGGTGTCATGCTTTCCCAGTGGCGCAGAGTGGCGGGAAGCAGGCGCAATAGACCGGACCGGCGCAGCAGGGTCTTGAGTCCGCTGACTTGATAGAGCCGGATACAGCGCCCGAAAAGGTGCACCGCCCACTGGCGACCGAAGAGGAAACGCAGCGCGAGCAGGCGCACCAGTCGTCGCCGGGGCGAGTCCAGCACCCGGGTGCGTTCGACCTCGGCGCGGGCGTGTTCGAACAGGTTGGCGTAATCGACACCGGCCGGGCAGGCGGTCTGGCAGGCGAGGCAGCCCAGACAGTAATACATCTCTTCGCCGAACACCGCGCCGACCTCCAGCCGGTCGTCTGCCACCGCGCGCATCAGCGCGATGCGTCCGCGCGGGCTGTGGCGTTCGAGTTTGGTGAGATCGTAGGTAGGGCAGGTGGGGAGGCACATGCCGCAGTGCATGCATTGTTGGACGATGGAATAGTCGAGGTCCTTGAGCAAATTGGGGGAACGCTCAACATTGAACGTGGAACGGTGAACGCTTAATGGAGGAATCGAAGGGGTCATGTACGTTAAACGTTAAGAGTTCTCATTTTGATCAAATATCTTCCCCGGATTCAGCAGATTTCCCGGATCAATGGAGCGTTTGACAGCGCGCAGCAGATTCATCGCGGCGGCGTCGTATTGGCGCGGCAGCCATTTCTTCTTTGCCAGGCCGACCCCGTGTTCCCCGGTGATCGTACCGCCCAATTCAATCGTGTGGGCAAAAATTTCGTCCATGGCGGCTTCGACCCGGTGCATTTCATCGTTGTCGCGTTCGTCGGTGAGAAAGGTGGGGTGGACATTGCCGTCGCCGAAGTGGCCGAAGGTGCCGACTTCGACGCGGTATTTGGCGGCGGTGGCGGTGATGAAAGCGACCAGTCCGGCGAGTTTGTCGCGGGGCACGGTCACGTCTTCGAGAATGGTGGTGGGGCGTCGCCGGGCGAGGGCGGAGAAGGCGGTGCGACGTGCGGCGGCCAACGCGAGGCGTTCGGCTTCGTTGGCGGCACGGCGGACGCTGCGCGCGCCGTGGTTGCGGGCGATTTGCTCGATGACGGCGATTTCATCGGCCACGGCGGCGGGGTGGCCGTCGGTCTCTGCCAGCAGCACCGCACCGGCATCGGTGGGCAAGCCGATGCGGGCGTATTGCTCGACGCATTGTATGGTGGTGCGGTCGAGGAACTCGAGGGTGCAGGGGATGACCGGGTGGGCGATGATGGCAGAGACCGCGCGGGCGGCTTGATCGAGTTCGTCGAACACGGCGAGGACCGTTTCACGCGCGGCGGGGCGCGGCACCAGGCGCAGCAGGGCGCGGGTAATGATGCCGAGTGTGCCCTCGGAGCCGATGAACAGGTCCTTGAGGGCGAGGCCGGCCACGTCTTTGACGCAGGGGCCGCCGAGCTTGGCCACGGTGCCGTCGGCCAGTACCACTTCGAGCCCCATGACGTAATCGCGGGTGACCCCGTATTTGAGTCCGCGCAGGCCGCCGGAATTGTTGGCGATATTGCCGCCGATGGTGGAAATTTTCATCGACCCCGGATCGGGTGGATAAAACAGACCGGCCTGGGCGGCGGCGTCGGCGATCTGCTGGGTGGTGACGCCGGGATCGGCGGAGAGGGTGAGATTGGCGCGGTCGATGTGCAACTGTTGGTTAAACTGGGTGAGTGAGAACACCAATCCGCCGGGCACCGGCACGCTGCCGCCGGATAGGCCGGTGCCGGATCCACGCGTGACGACCGGGGTCTTGTTCTCTGCCGCCCAGCGCACCAGCCGGACCACTTCGTCGGTGGAGACCGGCAGAACCACAGCGAGCGGCAGTTGTTGCAGGGCGGCGGTGCCGTCGAAGGAGTAGGGGATCAGGTCCTC
>CAZTYG010000227.1:2372-4197 GCA_964617445.1 uncultured Blastochloridaceae bacterium | reverse complement strand
CGTCGTGAAAACTGTCGAGGAAAACCAACCCTGCGGACGGCTCGGGTTCGGGTTCAGGTTCGGGCTCCGGCTCGGGTTCGATAATGCCATCGGGTGCCCAGCGGTAGATTTGCACTTTGCTGTGCCAGTCGTCCTGAAGGAAAACGATGTATTCCTGGTTGTCGCGCTGGCGCACCTGCAGGTTGTGGTTGCCGTCCACCCAGCCGCTGCCGCCGGGCGGGTTCAAATTCCGCACGAAGCCGCCATCGGACATACGGTAGGCCTTGACCTCGCCATTGGCCTGCACTTTGGCGGTGAAGAAGTAATCCCCATCGCCGGCAAGGGCCTTATAGTGGTCGCCGGAGGAAAAGGTTTTGGTCCAGGCAACCGAGCGGTTGGCCTGGGTGAAGTTGTCGATGCGTTTCAAGACCCGTCCGCCCATGCTCCACTGACCGCTGACCGGCACCGCCGGAGTGAAACCGGAGAGCAACATGGTGTCGGTGTCCGAATCGTATACCAGACGGGCCAGCACATTCATGCCGAAGAGAGTGTTAGCGTCCCAGATGTTCGCAGTGTTCGAGTAGAGAGGAGCACCGTGTTCGTTAAGCTTGGGACCCGTGGCGGGCAGGTTAAAGCGGAGCACACGCGCATCCTCACGCACCAGCCACATGGTGCCATCGCGCTGCACATGGATGTGTTTGACCTTGTGCAGGTTGGTATTCATTGCGGTTTTTTCGCCGGACTGTTCTTTTCCATCACCGTTGGCATCCACCCAAACATCCCAGGTCGTGTCCGTCTTTCCGATGCGGGCGGCCGGGATGGCGATACGGCTGTTCTCATCAAATCGATACACATACACTGTGTTAGGGTCTTCGCGGTTGGTGACGTACTTGAAGAGCTTGCCGTCGATGCGGGCCACGCCGCAGAGGGTGCGGTGCTTTCCCCATAGTCGGTATTCGCTGCCGCGCTCACGGTCGATGGTATAGCCGATCCATTCCGCATCCTGTCCGGCCGGTTTACTCCAATCCATCTGGTACATTTCGCTTTTGCCGTAGATTTTTGTGTCATCGTCGGGGTCGAACATCGCCGTGTCGATGAAGTGCAAGCCCAGCAACTGCCAGCGCAACTGTCCAGTGGGGGTTAATGAACGCATCACCGCGTGCTGGGCATCGGAAGCACCATCGCCCGTGGGCGGGCCGCCATTCCACACCACATAATAATTGCCCTGCGCATCGGTGCCGCAGCCGACGATGTGGTCAAACTTGTCCGCTCCGGTGGCAGCCGAGACATCACCAGGCATCCCCTGGCTGACTTTGCGACCGAAGGTGCTGACCAAAGTCGGCGTGGAGGTCGCGCTGTAAATCCGCAGATGGTTGCGGGAGGGGTCACTATCGGCCACGATGATGCGGCCCTGATTGTCAGTGGCGATGGCGGTGGGGGAGAGCACATCGGTAATTTCACCGGATAAGATTGCACCCGTAGGCGACATGCGCTGGATGATCGCCCCAGTGCCGGGATGCAAATTGCCCGCCCCGCTGCCGCCCTTGATGATCCACAGGTTACCATCCCCACCCACCGTTAGCTTGCGCGGATTGGTGAATGGAAAGGTGCCCGCAACGCTCATGTTGCTGGTTTGCATTTTGATGATCGCCTGATTGACAATATCAGCGATGTACAAATACCCTCCCCCGGCGGCAAGCCCCCGGATCGGAATAAAATTCGCGCCGCCGCTAGAGACATTGGTCACGCTCACCCGCACACGATCCGAGAGCCGGAACTTCCAGATGCTGTTGGCGCGGGTGCTGCCCCCGGTTACGCCGACGTAGATGTAGACCGCGTGGGTGGA
>CAZTYG010000227.1:0-2362 GCA_964617445.1 uncultured Blastochloridaceae bacterium | reverse complement strand
GCCTGTCACTGCGATGGGGCTGTGGGTGTGCATCGAGGGACTGGTCCCCAAAGCGAAATTCTCGCCGTAAATGCCCGCACTGCGTCCGCCTTCCTCCCACCACGTCACCGAAAGGATGCGGCCGTCCGAGGTGACAAAGGCGTCCTTGGAATCATGCGGCACAAAATGATCATTGGCACCAGGGCCGGGAAATGTGTTTCCCACCCACGTGTATTGGAATTCGGCAGCGGCCGGCGCGTGGCCAAACAGTGCCATGAACATGGCGGCGAGGAGCATGCTGAGGATGTTGTGTGTTTTCATGGGAAGTTCCTTGGTTGGTGATTTTGCTACGAAAGTTCGCATGGACGTGATGATTGCTTTTTTTGATTTCTTGGCCACACTTTGTCGATCTAAGCGCTTAGATTTGTACCTAGAATCTTCCCATGCATCCGAAAATCAAAGATATTGCGCTGTTGGCCGGTGTCTCCACCGCCACGGTCTCACTGGCACTGAGACAGAGCGCACGAGTGCGACCGGACACCCGTAAGCGGGTCGAGGACGCGGCGCGGCAGCTCGATTACAAGCCCAACGTCTGGGCCTCCCAACTGGCGCACTGCCGGGGCGGACACGGTCTGCGGACCAATTTCGCCTGCCTACTCGGACACCGTGACTCTGACCCGCTGCCGCGCCAGCCGGTCTATCGACGTCTGCTGGACGGCGTGCGGGCGCGCTGCAAGACCTCCGGCCTGGGCCTGGATGTGTTGTGGGCGCTGGACCCGCGGATTTCGCCGCACCGCCTGAACCAAATCCTCCGCTCACGCGGCATCCAGGCTGTGCTGCTGCTGGCTCTGAACGCTGACGATCTCCCCCTGCCCTGGGAGAATTATTCATCGGTGTATCTCTGGCACCACCCCGTGCCCCCGCATTTCCATTACGTCTGGGTGGACCAGTTTCGCACCACCCGTATGGCGTTGGAGCAACTTGCCGCCGCCGGCCACCGCCGCATTGGTCTGGCCATCTGGAAAACCTACGATGACCACTCCCGTGGTCGCATCCAAGCCTCGTATTTGCTCTGGCAACAACAGCTGCCCGCCCGACTCCGCCTGCCACCGCTGCTCTATCCCGACCTCGATGACCCCGGTGCGTGGCGCGCCTGGCATCGACGACACCGGCCCGACGCAATCGTCACCATCGCCGGGCAGGTGCCTCACTGGACCCGCAAAGAAGCGGGCACCACCCCAACCGCCCCGCCCTGCATCGATCTGGACTGGCAAGACGGCTCCGGAGCCGCAACCGGTTTCGAACGCCCCTACGAGATGATCGGCTCCTCCGCCGTGGATCAATTGGTCGCGCTCTGGTTCCATGGCGAGCGCGGTTTTGTCACCCACCAACGCGGCACCCTCATCCGTCCGGTGCTGCGCGGCCCCTCAGTCATTCCATCCACCCATGCGTCATAAACTCACTTAAGTAATTAATTTACAACGGTAGGGCTTCTCTTATAATGATGCCTATGCCCACAAAAATCCCCTTCCTCCTCACTCTATTCCTACTCTGCATTCCAGACGGTTTTGTCTTGGCTCAGGAGAAACGTCCGCCGGATATGCGCCGACCCAGCCACAAGTACCAAATGTCATGGATCGGCAACAGCGGATCGGGACAATGGGACGAGCGCCGCCAGATGCGGCTCTACACCCAGATGGATGTCAAAGAAATGACCGTGCTGGCCGACGGTACGGTCGTAGCCATCACTTGGTTCGATGAGGGCCACCAGAATATCGGTGTTTACAAGGACGGGGAATTCATCACCCGTATGGGCCACGCCTACGGATTCGCCGCGCTGGCCGTGGCCGCCGATGAACAGTTTATTTACGCCGGTGGAACCCGCCGCGACAGCGGCACCCGGGTCAATGTCATTCGTCGTTATGACATCAAAGAACCCCAACGCCACATGAACGTGGACGTCAACCGCCCACCAAACAATGCCTACCAACCCTTTCTCGGCATGGCGCTGCGCAACGACACCTTGTATGTGAGCGAAAGGGTTACCAAGTCGATTCGTAAATTCTCCACCCCGCGTTTGGATGAAATCGGCTCCTTTCCGGTGGAGGGAGGCACTCCGCGCAAACTGGCGGTGGACGCACAGGACCGCGTCTGGGTGATCGTCGGTGGCAACGCCAACCTCGACCCCGGCGACAACGCCACGATTCGCGGTTACCAATCCGACGGCACCCCCCTGCCCGACGCCGTGATCAGCGATATCGGTCTGCCCACCGCCATCGCCATCGACCCCCAGGGACGCTTGCTGATCGCCGACAGCACTCCCGGTGTCAACCACATCGCCATCTACAACATTACCGCCCCCCCCCGCCGCGTGGGTACTTTC
>CAZTYG010000226.1:1694-4225 GCA_964617445.1 uncultured Blastochloridaceae bacterium | reverse complement strand
TGGCGTGATCCACCGACCCCCGCCCTCCGGGCGCTGCCAAAGCGGTGTCGCCGCTTTGTTTTCGGATGAATCAGCAAATGGGTGTCCACCGCAATCATGGACGGAAGGCCGGTTCACCCAGGGCATCCAGGGCTTGGTTCCCTGTGGCAGCATCCATTGTGCCCGCATGGTGGTTTTCTGCCCGGCGGAGATTTTTTTGAGCCTCCGTGACATACGATCAGGAATATCTATGGTTGTTCGCATACAAAAAAGCATACAAACGCTGACACAAGACGAAATCCACCGAACAAACTTCGCCTATGCAGGTTATTTCGGGTGGAAATATTCAGCGGCATGGGTGAATATTTCTCATGATCAAGGCGTTGACATTCATCACCGTAGGGGCCTTGAGTCTGTTTTCACTCGCAGCGAACTCGATCAGCTCTGATTCCCGCATTCAGGTTGGATTCTTGGTGACGTGTGCGGTTGTTCACTGCAGCTTTATCACTCTTATTCTGGGCTGGCCCGGCCGACTGGCACATGGCGGGTCCGAGTGTTTTATCGACAGCCTGATGATCAATTTCAAGGGCGGGACGGAATACAAAGAAATACGAGATTCGAGTCCGTATGACCTGCTCTCCGAGGATTCTTCGAAATGGTGAACGTTTATCAACCCAATCGCCGTCTATGAGTCCATTTCGTGAGTTCTGGTATTATGCGGGTCTTGGTCTATTTGCCTTGGTGTTGGTTATGCTGCCAATAGCAATGCTTGGATTCCTCACACTAACCGGAGCACTCCCCTCATTTCTGATGATGATTCCGATGATGGCACTGCTCCTCATTGTCTTTCGCAAGATACCAAGCAGCGCCAATTTGAGTCAGGAATCGATGGATGCCGATATTCAAAAGCACGGTCGCGCTATTGTCCTTCTTTCCCATTACTATCGATGGCTTGCATTATTTTCACCTTTCTTTCTACTCCACATTTGGTCGGCCCTTGAGGCGGGTCGAATACTCGAAGATGGCTTGTTCCACCTGGTTTTAGTGCTCGGCGGCGCTCTAATTGCCACTTGACTGTCTTCCACTTCGATAATTTATGTGAAAAAGAATCACTCCGAACGGAGGGAATGAAGACGGTCATTTGCGATGGATCGCTCCTTTACGATACCAGATACCGGGGACGGTCTCCCTCCAAAACAATCCCAAGCGACAAGAGTGTCGCTTCAATTTCAAGCTCACCGTTTTCCTTTGCGAACTTAGAGACCATGTTTCGCCATGGATGATACTGCGGGTGTCTGGTCCCTATGGCACGCAGATCGCACCACCAGTCACACCTGCAAGTTGACGAAAATTGAGTGTGGGCGCATAGTGCGCGGATGTTGGACATCCTCGTTTCGCCCGCGCATATCGGCCACCATCATGAGGGTTGGATGGACGGTTTCTTGCATCCTTTCCACGGCTGGGACCATTTGCTGGCGATGTTGGCGGTGGGAATCCTTCTGGCGCGGGATGGTTGGCGGAAGGGTTGGATTCACCCGGCGGCGTTTTTATCGATGCTGGGGGTCGGCGCGGCAACGGGGGCCGCGGTGGGCGGAGGCATGTGGATCGAGCATGGAATTCTGGCCACACTTTTGTTGTTGGGGGCGGCGTTGCTGGCACCGAAGGGTTTATCGCTTGGGGTGATGGTGCCGATGGTTGTGTTGGCGGGATTTTTCCACGGCTGGGCGCATGGGGCGGAGTTGATGGCCGCCGGGGCAGGCGGCGTCATCGGCATGATCGCCGGTTCGGTGGTGTTGCACGCGCTGGGCTTGCTGGCGGGGCGGGCCGGGGCGCACGTGAGCCCCGCAATGACGTGGCGATCCGCCGGATGTGTTCTGGTGGCGGCGTCGCTGTTGGGCTGGATTTACTGAGGATTCTCCGGGGCTTTCGGGATGTCCTCAGGGACAAACTCGAAGGCGGCGGCGGCTTCGAAAGCACGGGTCACTTTTTCTTCATCGGCCAGCTTTTGAATCAACGCGTTGCGGGCCTCGGCGGCTTCGATGTCGCCGCTGCGGAGAGCGAGGACAAACCATTTCAGTGCCTCGACCGGATCAGGATCGATTCCCACGCCATCCTCATAGACGAAACCAAGGTTGAGGCAGGCGGAGGCGTTGCCCTGACGGGCGGCGCGCGTGAGCCATTCACGTGCTTTGACAGGATCGGGATCGACGCCGTTGCCCTGCAGGTAAAGCAGACCGAGATCGTTCTGGGCCTTGGGAAGGCCTAGTTCCGCCGCTTTGCGGTACCAATGCGCGGCTTCGGCGGGGTTGGCCAGCACGCCGACACCGCGCATGTAACAAACGGCGGTCATGTTCTGTGCCTCGACATCGCCGGCCTCGGCCGCTTTGAGCAGCCAAAGGAAACCACCAGAGGGGTTGCGCTCGACGCCAACGCCGTCAAAGTGGGCCTTGGCGAGATTGAACATCGCGGCGGGGTGGCGGGCCGTGGCCGCTTTTTCGTACCATGCGACGGCAATGGCGGGGTCGGCGGTCACGCCGGTTCCGCTGGCGTAA
>CAZTYG010000226.1:0-1684 GCA_964617445.1 uncultured Blastochloridaceae bacterium | reverse complement strand
TGGGGAGATTTTTTTCCGCCGCGCGGGTCACCAGTTCAAAGAACTTTTGCGGGTCGCGCTCCACTTCGCGGCCTTCGAGATAACGCAGGGCCAGGGCGTAGATGGCCTCCGCCCCGCCGTCATCGGCGGCCTTACGGACCTGTTCGAGGGGCTGGGCGTGCCAGTGTTCGGGGTCGAACGCCCGGACGTGGGCGGACATCAGGGTGAGCAGGAGCGGCAGGGCCAGGGCGGCCGCGCGCAGCTCACGCCCCCAATGTGAGACGATGGGCAAGAGGCTCCGGTAGTTTGTTGTCCACGATTTTGCGTTGAGCCAGATCGATGTCATATGCGAGCCTGCGGAATTCCACCATGTTTTGCTCGGGGCTGTAAATGACATAACTGGCCCGCCAGTCGCGGTCGCGGGGTTGGCCGACGGCACCGACATTGATCAGGTAGCGCGCGGTGCGTTTGAGTTCCATTTTCTGAGTGGGGGGGAGTTCTTTGACATCGCGCTCCTTGACGAAGACCTTGGGGATGTGGGTGTGGCCACAGAAGCAGACACGGGTTTTCTGATAGGTGAAGCTGCTTTCGGCCTCGAGGTCGCTGTTGACGTAATTCCAATTGGCGGGATCGTCGAGCGAGGCGTGGACGATGGTGAAATCGGAGATGCGCAACTGGAAGGGCAGGGCGCGGAGGTAGGCGCGGTCGGACTCGCTGAGCTTTCGCTTGGAATAGGAAATCCCCTCGCCCGCCAGGGAGTTGAAGTTTTTCGCGTCGGCAGTGCCGGAGACGATGTCGTCGTGGTTGCCGCGGATGACGGGGCAGGCAAGGGTTTTGACCAACTGGAGGCATTCTTTGGGGCTGGCGTTGTAACCCACGATGTCGCCCAGACAGATGGGATGAGTGACCTTGTGCTCTCTCATATCACGCAACACGGCGGCAAATGCCTCCATGTTGCTGTGCAGATCACTGAAAATTCCGTATCGAATCGTCCTCATTTGGCCCGTAAGAAGCCCCAAATCATACACAAAAGCAACGGCGCGACTCAACGGCTATTTGTAAAAATAATGGCGGGCACAACCGTTTGACGTTGCCGACCGCTTGACAGGCGGGGTCGCGCCTCTTTGAATGGCGACGATGCCCTTTCACAACCTCCGTTTCCGCCAAGTCCACCTTGATTACCACACCTCCCCCGCCATTCCGGGGATTGGGGCTCGTTTTGACAAAAAACACTGGCAGGAGACCCTGCGGCGCGGGCATGTGGATTCCATTACTCTTTTCTCCAAATGCCATCATGGTTGGTCCTACCACCCCACCGGGGTGGGCCGAATCCATCCCCACCTGAAGTTCGACCTGTTGCGGGCCCAATACGACGCCACCAAAGAGATCGGCGTCAACGCCCCGGTCTATCTCTCGGCGGGGGTGGACAATCTGGCCTCGGACCTCCACCCGGAATGGCGCGAAGTGAACCTGGATGGAACCTACTCCGGCTGGGCGCGCAGCCCCATAGGAGCGGGCTTTCACAAGATGGACTTTCTGTCCCCCTATCTTGATTTTCTCTGCGACCAGATTGTCGAAGCCGTCCGTATGTTTCCCGACTGTGACGGCATTTTCTTGGACATCATCTCCCAGGGCCAATCCTGCACCAAATGGGCGCTGGCCTTCATGGAAGAGCAAGGACTGGACGCGGAAAACGAAACCGACC
>CAZTYG010000225.1:0-4231 GCA_964617445.1 uncultured Blastochloridaceae bacterium | reverse complement strand
GCTGGCCAAGGCGCTGAGCGGGGGTTATGTGCCATGCGCGGCGTTCGCCACCCGGCGCGACATTTATCAGAAGGTCTATTCCTCGCTGGACCGTTGTGTGGTGCATTCCACCACGTTCGGACGCAATAACATGGCGATGGCCTGCGGCCTGGCGACCCTCCAGATCATGGAGGAGGAAAACATCGTGGAAAACGCCGCCCGCCGCGGTGCCCAGATCATCGACGGTCTGAACCGCCTCAAAGCGAAGCACGACATGATCAAAGAGGTGCGCGGCAAGGGGCTGATGATCGCCGTGGAGTTCCAGGAGCCGAAGTCGTTCAAACTGAAGCTGGCGTGGAAAGCGATTCACGCGGTGGACAAGGGACTGTTCGCACAGATGATCGTGACGCCGATGCTATCGGAGCACCGGATTCTGACGCAGGTGGCCGGCCACCACATGGACGTGCTCAAGATTCTTCCCCCACTCATCATCGGCGACAAAGAAGTGGAGCGTTTCCTCAATGCACTCGACCAGACGATCGAAAATCTGGCCGCTTTCCCCGGACCATTGTGGGAATTCGGCACCAATTTGGTGAAGGCGGCGGTCAGTTCCGGTTACGGAAAAAAAGCGGCCTGATTGGTTCCGATTTCTGGAGGGGCCAACCCTCCAATCAAACTTCCACGCCCGCGCTGCGGTATTCGTTGATTTTGTTGCGAATGGTGCGGAGGCTGACGCCGAGCAGTTTGGCGGCGCGGGTGCGGTTGCCACCGCAATGGGAGAGGGCACGCAGGATGAGCCGTTGTTCCATACGGGCCAGCGAGAAGTCCGCATCGGCCGAGGTTTCGCCGGGCGCGCCAACTTTTTCGGCCGCCACTTCGGGAAAGTCCTCCTCTTTCCAAACTCCCTCGTCGCCGGAGAGAATCACTGCGCGCTCCACGACGTTCTGAAGTTCGCGCACGTTGCCGGGCCATGGGTAGGACGTGAGCCGGGCACTGACCGCAGTGGTGAAGGTCGGGATTTTTTTCCCGTGTTTGCGTCCGAATTCGGCGGCGAAAACTTTCGCCAGCTCCACCACGTCGTCGCCACGCTCGCGCAGGGGCGGCAGGATCAGGGGGACAACGTTGAGCCGGTAGAATAAGTCCTCGCGAAACCTTCCTTTCTCCACCTCCTCGTTGAGCCGGCGGTTGGTGGTGGCGATGACCCGGACATCGACCTGGATGGTTTTGTTGCCGCCGACGCGTTCGAACTCGCGCTCTTGGAGGACACGCAACAGCTTGACCTGTAGGTCGGGGGGGATTTCGGAAATTTCGTCGAGCAGGAGGGTTCCGTGGTTGGCCAGCTCGAAGCGGCCCTCACGACGCTGGACCGCGCCGGTGAAGGCGCCTTTCTCGTGGCCGAAAAACTCGCTCTCCAGCAAGGTGGCGGGTATCGCCGCGCAATTCACTTTGATGAAGGGCTGATCGGCGCGGGCGCTGCCCAAGTGCAACACGCGGGCCACCACTTCCTTTCCCGTTCCGCTTTCCCCCTGGATCATCACGGTCGCGTCGGTGCGGGCGATGCGTTCGATCATCCGGCGGATATTTTCCATCGCCGGACACTGGCCCCATTGGATGCCATCGTGATCGGCGTCGGCCAGTTCCCGGCGCAGATACGTGTTCTCCGCCTGGAGCTTGACCCATTGCTCCATGCGTCCGAGGGTCACTTCCAGGCGCGAGGCGTCCACCGGTTTGATCAAATAATCGAACACCCCCAGGCGGATCGCCTCCACCGCGCTGTCCAGAGTCCCGAATCCCGTCATGATCACCCGCTGCATCTGCGGGAATTCGCGACGGACCTCGTCCAAAAATTCCAGCCCGTTGCCGTCTTCCAACCGCATGTCGGATAAAACCAGATCGAACTGGTCCTCGCGCATCATGCGCCGCGCCTGGCTGATCGAAGAAACTCCCAACGCGTTGTATCCCAATTCTTTGAGCAGATCAGTCACCACTCCGCGCACCATGCTTTCATCATCCACGACTAAAATCCGCTCCAACTTCATCCCTGTCATCGTAGAGCAACAGAGGAAACAGACTAGGCAAAAATTTCCAAAGAGGGTAAGAATCTCTCGCTGATGAATTCATTCGGGCAAAAATTTACCTTTCGTGCAGGACATAGCGGCACCTGTTATCCACAAGATGCCGTCCCCCTGCGCGTTGCCCTGGATGAGGCCATTCATGCGGTTGCGTCGGATCCAACAAGGCCGTCACCCCCCCACCCTGACCAGACCGACCCTTTGGGTTGGATCATTCCCCACATCGATTTCCGGGTGAATCTTTCCCTCTACGCCCTGGCTTTCCACGATATCCTGCGGCACGGCGTGTTTCCCGAAACATGGTGGATATTGGGGGTTGGCCACCGTTGTCCGCATGAATTCAGCATGGTTAGCGGCGCGTTTCGCACCCCGCTTGGCACCGTGATGAGCGACGATGATACCCTGCTCCGGATCGAGGAGGCCTGCGGCTTTCCACTGTGCCGGTCACCGGAATCCTTCGACGCCGAACACTCCATCGAATTCGCGCTGGTGTGGTTGCAGGCGCTGCGCGATCTCTACTTCCCCGGCCGGAAATTGAAAATCGTGCCCGTTTTGATGGGCGGATTGTGGCCGAACATCATATCCGGTAAGCCGCCGGGACGCCGGACGCAGTTCGGGCGATTGGGCAAAACCATTGCCGGTCTCATGGCGGAAGGCGGTAGCGGGATGTTGGCCAGCATCGACGGCTGCCATGTCGGCCCCCGCTTCCATCACTCATTCCCAGTGGACGAACAGGTCAAAAAAACCGTCGAGTCCTGGGAGTCCACCCTATGGGATATGTGCCGCAGCGACCGGGTCGATGATTTCTTCCAGCACCTCGGCTCCATCCAGAACGGTTTTTATTTCGACGGCGCGGGTGTGCTAACCCTGCTGTTGCAAAATTGTCACACAAGCACCTCTGTTCTTTCCCGCGCCCTCTGGTATGAACCCGCTGACCGGTCGATGGTCAGCTTCACCGCCGCCCGCATGGAGGCTTTGACCTGATCATATCCGGTGACTAAACTCCGCATTTCCAATCCCATGACCAAGACCTACGACTACCAACCGGAACATTTTTTCAACCGCGAACTTAGCTGGCTGGAATTCAACCAACGCGTGCTGGAGGAGGCCATCGATCCCGCCACCCCGTTGCTCGAGCGTCTGAAGTTCCTTTGCATCGTCAGTTCCAATCTGGACGAGTTTTTTGAAATCCGGGTGGCGGGCATCAAGCAGCAGATCGAGACCCACACCAACGACCCCGGCCCCGACGGCCTCACCGCCACCGAAACCTTCAACGCCCTCCACCGCCGCATCTCCCAGCTCGTGCGCGACCAATTCCAACTCTGGAACCGGGAGATGGTCCCCGCACTCGCCGGGCAGAACATCCACTTCCTCAAAATCGAAGACCTCGACCCCGACGACCGCGATTGGGCAAAAAACCATTTCGTCGAAGAAGTCTTTCCCGTCCTCACCCCGTTGGCCATCGACCCCTCCCACCCCTTCCCCCAACTCCTCAATAAATCCCTCAACATCATCGTCGTCCTCGAAAAAGACGGCGGCGAGGGCGAAACCCGCTACGCCATCGTCCAGGTTCCGCGCGTGCTCAACCGCCTCATCGAACTGCCCAACCGCAACACCCACCAGCACGACTTCATCTACCTCAGCCGCCTCATCGAGGCCCACGTGGACAGCCTCTTTCCCGGCGTCCGGGTTCTCGGCGCCTACCCATTCCGTGTCACCCGCAACAGCGACCTCTATGTCGATGAGGAAGAAGCTCTCAACCTCCTGCGCATGATCGAAGAAGAATTGCGCAAACGCAGCAAAGGCAACGCCGTCCGCCTGGAGGTCGAACAACAATGCCCGCTGGACGTTCGCCAATACCTGCTCGACAAATTCAACCTCCGCAAAGAAGACCTCTACGCCGTCGAAGCCCCGCTCAACCTCCTCCGGCTCATGCCCCTGACCGAGCTGGACACCAAACAATCCCTCAAATACCCGCCCTTCACCCCCCAGACCACACTCGCCCTCCAGGGCGAAGCCAACATCTTCGAAGTTCTTCGTGCCCAGGACATCCTGCTCCACCACCCTTACGAAAGTTTCAACTCCATCGTCGAATTCGTCCAAAAAGCCGCCACTGATCCCCGTGTGCTGGCCATCAAGATGACTCTCTACCGCACCAGCGGCGACTCCCCCATCGTCAA
>CAZTYG010000224.1:1020-4251 GCA_964617445.1 uncultured Blastochloridaceae bacterium | reverse complement strand
ATCGCCGCCCTCCCCCTCCTTCCCCGCTGGCCCCGCCGCATTCACACCCTCGAAATCAACCTCGTCTCCCCCGCCGCCATCGCCCGCATCCACCGCGACTTCCTCGGCGACCCCTCCCCCACCGACGTCATCACCTTCGACTACCACGATCGGGCCGAACTTGTCATCTGTCCCGCCATCGCCGAAAAACAACGCCACGCCGAGCACCTCTCCCTCGCCGACGAACTCCTCACCTACATCCTTCACGGCATGCTCCACCTCTGTGGCCACGACGACCACACCCCCCGCGGCCACCAAACCATGCGCAACCTCCAACAAAAACTCCTCTCCTCCCTTTCTTCGCGCAAGGCTTTGTGTACCCATCCGCTTCCCACACTCTCCATGACCACCTGTAACCACTGGGGCCGACCCACACTGGAAAGGTAGAGTTCGGTTTCGTGGGTTGGCCCGGTCTCCCAGCGGGAGACCCTCCAGGTTAGGTTTGGTGTTTGGGAATGACTCTCGCGTGTGGGACATGCTTGATTTTGACTTTCTTCGTGTATGTATCTGTCCAAGCTATCTCATGCTTATCCCGGTGCTGCAGACGTTGTTTCTTCCGGGCTGGACCGCCTTTCGCATGTATTGGAAGGGCATTGTTCTTCTGCAATCGATTGCCGTGGCTTATGCGGTGGGCTACTTCACGATGGATTCTGTCCGACAGGCCTCGGTGATTCTCTCCACATGGAAGGAATCCGGCGGAATATTGTTTGTGATGATCGCCACGATCATTTCCGGTGCGGTGATCCCCGAACTGCTCAAACTCAAGCTGCGCCCGCCGGGTCTCGCCCGACCCACCCGGGGAGATTTTATACACGTGGTGCTCCTGTTCGCTCTTTTCGGCGTGATGGTTGATTTTCTCTATTTGTTTCAGGACGTGATATTCGGACCAAGCGACAGCTGGCGGATCGTGGCGGCTAAAATCCTCTTCGACCAATACATCTATACCATGTTTATTGCCGCTCCGATGAGTGTCTCATGGTTCGCTTGGCGAAGGCACGGCTACAGCTTCCGCAACGTCGCGGCTCTTTGGTCGCCGGGCTGGTTCTACAGGTCGGTGCTACCAATCGTCTTTAGCGGCAGCTTTTTTTGGATTCCCGTACTGGCATGCGTTTATAGCCTGCCCGCCCCGCTTCGCTTTCCGCTGTTTTTATTCGCCAACAGTGCTTGGGCACTGCTTCTCGTCTTCATGGCACGGCGCGGTCCGGATCCAATTCTCACATCGATCCACGACGACTCGGAGGCCGCCGCTACAGCCCATCAAACGGGTCGATCCACGTTGGATGGGTAGAGTTCAGCGTCGTGGGCTGGTCCGGTCTTCCGGCGGAAGACCCTCCAAGTTGGATGTGGCGTGGGGGAGGACTCTCATGAACCAAGATGGGGCTGGCTATTTTTTGGCCGACCGGGGCGGCCGGCCACAGGTGCTCGTGACTACGGCTTGCGAAGTAGACCCTTTTTGAGGCGGCTTGCGCTGCGTTTTCTTGTGCGTAGGCTGGACAACCATGATCATGCACTCCCAGTCCTCGCCGGCCGGCTCCATCCCCAATCGTGCGGATGCCCAACCTTCCGATACCTGGGACCTCACCCGGCTATATCCCAACGACCCCAGCTGGGAGGCGGACTTCCAACGCTACGAGAAGGAATTCCCGCGCTATGCGGAATTTAAAGGCACCCTGGGAAGTTCGGCGGAGGCGTTGCTGGCCTGCCTGGAATTTGACCGGGAGATGGACCTGCTGGTCGAGCGGCTTTACCACTACGCCTCCCTGCGCTGTGCGGAGGACTCTTCGGATGACAATCATCTGGTGCGTGAGGCGCGGTTGATGGGCATGCTTACCCGCGCGGCGGAGACCGCCTCGTTTCTGACCCCGGAAATCCAGGCGATCAGCGACGCGGATTTTGAATCGTTTCTGGCCCAGCCCGCGCTGAAGGCGTGGGTGGTAAAGCTGCGCAAAATCCGCCGCCACCGGCCCCATGTGCTCTCCGAAAACGAGGAACGGTTGCTGGCGTTGGCTTCGCTGCCGTTGCGCGCCGCCGACGAGGCGTTTTCCCAACTGACCAACGTCGATATGAAGTTTGGTATGATCAGGAACGAAAAGGGCGAGGAAGTGGAGCTTTCCCACGGCGGGTTTTCGTCGTTTCTAAACAAACGCGATGCGGAGCTGCGTCGCAGGGCATTTCACCAATATTATGCGGAGTTTGCCGACCACAAATTCACGCTGGCGGCGACCCTCGCCCATTCGATCAAGGGCGATGCCTTCACCGCCCGCGCCCGCAATCATGCCTCCGCGCGCGCGGCTTCGCTGTTCACTGACAATGTCCCGGTGTCTGTCTATGACAATTTAATCGCCGCCGTGCGCGGCTCCATCGACGTTGTGGGCGAATACTATGAGCTGCGGCGCGAGGCGCTCGGGCTGAAGGAATTGCATGCCTACGACACCTATGTCCCGTTGGTCCCGGCCATCGAACTGCAAACGCCGTTCGACAAGGCAATCCGCCAGGTGCTTGATTCGTTGTCGCCGCTGGGGGATGACTATGTTTCCATCCTGGGCGAGGGCTTCGAGAGCCGCTGGGTGGACCGTTACGAAACCAAGGGCAAACGCAGCGGGGCCTTTAGCAGTAGCAGTTACGGCAATCCGCCCTACATCCTCATGAACTACAAGGAGGATGTCTTTTCTGATGTGTACACTCTGGCCCACGAAGCGGGCCACTCGATGCATTCCTGGTATTCGCAAAAGCACCAGAGTTTTCAGGACCATCACTATCCGATCTTTCTGGCGGAGGTCGCCTCCACCTTTAACGAGGAGTTGCTCACCCATCACCTGCTCCAAATCACCGACGATCCGGCGATGCGGGCTTATATTCTCAATCGCCAGATCGACGACATTCGCTCCACCGTCATCCGCCAGACCATGTTCGCGGAGTTTGAGAAAATCACCCATGAAATGGAGGAAAGCGGCGAAGCGCTCACTTTGGAATCGTTTCGCGCGGTGTACCGGGAATTGCTCAAGGCCTATCACGGCCCCCAACTGGTGGTGGACGAAGAACTCGACCTCGAATGCCTGCGCATCCCCCACTTTTATTCGGCTTTCTACGTGTATAAATACGCCACGGGGCTCTCGGCCGCGATTGCCTTGAGTGATCGCGTCCTCGGGGGGGGCGAGCAAGAACTTCACGATTATCTCACGTTCCTCAAGG
>CAZTYG010000224.1:754-1010 GCA_964617445.1 uncultured Blastochloridaceae bacterium | reverse complement strand
TTGGCGGAAGGTGCCGTTGCCCGTGACCGCTACCTGGGCTTTCTCCGTTCCGGCGGTTCAAAGTATCCCCTCGACACCCTGCGTGATGCCGGGGTGGACATGGAAAAGCCGGAGCCGGTGAAGGCCACGCTGGAGCTGTTCCGGACCCGTGTCGGCGAACTGCGAGAGGCGTTGAAGGCGCTGAAGTGACGCTCACCGCCACGGCTTCCACCATGCAGCGGGGACCCGATCCACAACAACGTGCCGCCGACGAGGT
>CAZTYG010000224.1:0-744 GCA_964617445.1 uncultured Blastochloridaceae bacterium | reverse complement strand
CCGAGCGTGGCACGCTGCTGCGCTGCATGTTCGCCGACATCTCCCCGGTGTATGACCGCCTCAACCGCGTTTTCAGTTTCGGAATCGACCAAGTCTGGCGTCGGCGCACCGCCAGCGCCGTGGCCGAATCGTTGCGGGGACGTCCGGGTCCGGTCCTGGACTTGGCCACCGGCAGCGGCGATCTGGCGCTTGCCCTCGAACGAGAGGGGCTTGAGGTGACTGGGGCGGATTTTTGTCGTCCGCTGCTGGATATCGCCCGCACCAAGACCACCCGCCCGCTGGTCCAGGCCGACGCCCTGGCGCTGCCTTTCGCTGACCAGTCGCTGGCCGCGATCACCATCGCCTTTGGCTTTCGCAACTTCGGCGACCGTGCCGCCGCGTTGCGTGAATGTCTGCGTGTGCTGCGCCCCGGCGGCGGCCTGTGGATTCTCGAATTCTCCACCCCCTATCCCTGGGCCGCGCCTTTTTATCATCTTTACCTCCATGGATTCATGCCGCTGGCCGTCCGGCTGGCGGGAGGCAATTCCTCGGCGTACCAATACCTTGGAAAAACTATTGGTGACTTTCCCTCACCCGACCGGCTCGGAGAGCAAATCCGCAACGCGGGATTTAAAGATGTGGAGTGGCAACGGTGGACGATGGGGACGGTTGCGCTACATCGCGGGTATGCCGGGGATTTTTTGGAGTGCGGTGGCAGAGCGTAGCGGCGACACCGCTTTGGGAGCGCCCGAAGGGCGGGGGTTA
>CAZTYG010000223.1:0-4264 GCA_964617445.1 uncultured Blastochloridaceae bacterium | reverse complement strand
ACCGTGCTAAACTCTGAGGACCCGCCTCTCACCTGCCAATCCCAAAATCACGCCAATCACGCCAAAACCACGTGACATCCCCATGACGCCCTCCCCTTCCCCCCACACTCCCCCCCATATTCCACCTGTCAGCTTTTACAATGTCCCCGCCATCTGAGCCCTGTACGTACAAGGCTCAGATGGCATTCGTCCTGCAGTAGGTGGGAATAGATATCTCTTGGGCTGTTGGAATCGGGGTCTCGTTGGGTGGTTAACAAACTGCTGGCCATGGCCATACGCCCCGCTAGATTTCACCCCCTATGAACATCGCCATTGAAGAAGTCTCCACGTGCCGCCGCCGCATCAAAATCGAGGTGCCGTCCGATGAGGTGGATAAGGAGATCGACCGGATCACCACCGAATTTCAGAAAGTCGCCACCATCAAGGGGTTTCGCGCCGGCAAGGCCCCCCGGTCGGTGATCGAAAAACGCTTTCACAAGGACATCGAAGAGGAACTCAAGCGCACCCTGGTGCCCAAAGCCTTTCGCGAGGCCATCAAAAGCAAGAATCTCGATGTCATCCACGTCCCCGGCGTGGAGGAAGTCCAGTTCCAACGCGGTGTCAGCATGAGCTTTTCCACCGTTGTGGACCTCGCTCCCAGCTTCGCCCTGCCCCAATACAAAGGCATCCGAATCAAAAAACACGACGACGCCGTGGATGATACCGAAATGGAAAAGGTCATCGACCGCCTCCGCGAGCAACAGGCCAATTACAATCCCGTCGAGGGCCGCGCCGTCCAAGAAGGGGATTTCGCCATCATCAACTACACCGGCGCCATCGACGGCCAATCCATCGCCGAACTGGCCCCCGACAATACCAGCCTGTCCTCGCAGGAAAAATTCTGGCTGTGGGTCAAAGATGATGTTTTCCTGCCCGGCTTCGCCAAACAAATCATCGGCGCCAACAAGGGCGAAACTCGCGCGGTCGAGGTCGTTTTCCCTGACGACTTTCCCGCCGAATCCCTGCGCGGCAAGAAGGCGGTCTATCAGGCAACCGTCGAGGACATTCGCGAGCGCGAACTGCCTCCTTTTGACGACGAATTCAGCCAGAATGCCGCCAGCTGCACGGCGGAGGAACTACGCACCCGCATCCGCGACAACATGGCGCGGGAAAAGGGCCGCGAGGCCAAAAACCAGCATCTGCGCCAGATTTTCGACCACCTGCGCACTTCCACCACCTTCGATCTGCCTGAGTCCAGCGTGCAGGAGGAAACCCAGAATCTGCTCTACCAGATCGTCCGCGAAAACCAGATGCGCGGCATTTCCAACGAGATGCTGGAGGAAAAACGACAGGAAATTTTCACCGCCGCCCATGGCTCCGCACAGGACCGTGTCAAACTCAGCTTTATTCTTTCCCGCATTTCCAAGGAGGAAAAAATCGAGGTCTCCGGCGACGAAATCAAACAGGAACTCGTGGAGATGGCCGCACGCAGCGACATGAGTGTTGAAAAACTCGTCAAAAAAATTCAGGAAAGCGACCGCGGTCTCGGCCAGCTGGAAGACGACATCCGGAACCGCAAAACCATTGATTTCCTGTTGCAATCGGCGGTCATCGAGTAGTCTGGACCCCATGGAACCCCGCATCATCTCCAACAACTACTATCTGCCGAGCGTCATTGAAGACACTGGACGCGGCAAGGAGCGTTGGGACGTCTTCTCGCGCCTGCTCAAAGACCGCGTGATCTTCCTTGGATCGCCCATCGATGACATGGTGGCCAACGGCGTCACCGCCCAGCTTCTTTACCTCCAGATGGAAGACCCCAAAAAGGACATCCACCTCTACATCCATTCCCCCGGCGGCTACGTCACGGCAGGCATGGCCATCTACGATACGATGCAGTACGTCACCTGCGAGATCGCCACCTACTGCATCGGCCAGGCGGCCAGTATGGGCGCGGTGCTGTTGGCGGCGGGCACCAAAGGCAAGCGTTATGCCCTGCCCAACGCCCGCATCATGATCCACCAGCCTCTGGGAGGTGCCCAGGGACAGGCCACCGATATCAACATCCAAGCTCGTGAAATCCTGCGTACCAAACAGCGCCTCAACGAAATTCTCGCCTACCACACCGGCCAGCCGGTCGAACAGGTGGAAAAAGACACCGACCGCGACCGCTTCATGTCCGCCGACGACGCCAAAGAATACGGTCTGGTGGACCAAGTCATCTCCTCGCGAAAACAAATCAGCCCCTCCTGACGTGGCTGTTCCTTTCGCGGGCCGGCTGTTTCATGCCCCATGGGATGTTGATTGATCCCGCCCCAGGCCCGGCTACAATAATCGTATGGCCCGCACCCCGAACCTGACCATGTGCTCCTTCTGCGGAAAGAGCCATTCCGAAGTCCGCAAACTCATTGCCGGGCCCGGGGTATACATCTGCGACAGCTGCATCAACATTTGCAAAAACATCCTCGATAAAGAGCTCTCCGGCGACACCCCGCAGCCCTTTCAAAGCCCCGCCGAATTCCCGAAACCGGCGCATATCTACCGTGAACTCGATCAATACGTAGTCGGCCAGGAAACCGCCAAGCGCTCCCTCGCCGTCGCCGTCCACAACCACTACAAACGCACCCGCACCGACGCTCCCGCCTCTGCGGCCCACGCCGACGTCGAAATCGAGAAAAGCAACATCCTGCTCATTGGCCCCACCGGCTCAGGTAAAACACTGCTGGCCAAGACCCTCGCCCGCATCCTCGATGTCCCGTTTTGCATCGCCGACGCCACCTCCCTGACCGAGGCGGGCTACGTCGGCGAGGATGTCGAGACCATCATCCTGCGCCTCCTCCAGAACGCCGACTACGATGTGAAGCGGGCCGAGCGCGGTATCATCTACATCGACGAGATCGACAAGATCGGGCGCACCACCGAGAACGTCTCGATCACCCGGGATGTCTCCGGCGAGGGCGTTCAACAGGCCCTGCTCAAAATCCTCGAAGGCACCGTCTGTAACGTCCCTCCCCAGGGCGGTCGCAAACACCCCCAGCAGGAATACATCCAGGTCAACACCGAGAACATCCTCTTCATCTGCGGCGGTGCTTTTGTCGGCCTCGACCGCATCGTCCGCAAACGCTGCGGTGCTTCCATCATGGGATTCGGCTCCAAACACGGCGACTCCGACAACCCCGACCTGCTCGCCATGGCCGAGCCGGAGGATCTCCTGCGCTTCGGCCTCATCCCGGAATTCGTCGGACGTCTCCCCGTCATGGCCTCCCTGCGCGAACTCACCGAGGAGGAACTCATCCATATCCTGCGCGACGCCCGTAACGCGCTCACCAAACAATACGCCAAACTTCTGGAAATGGACGGCGTGGAGCTGGTCTTCACACGCGACGCCCTCAAAGCCCTCGCCGCCGCAGCCCTCAAGCGCGGCACTGGTGCACGCGCCCTGCGCGCCATCCTCGAAAACCTTATGCGCGACCTGATGTTTGACCTCCCCTCGCGCGGCGATGTCGGGCGGGTCACCATCAACCGCGCGGTCGTCGAGGGCCAGCGCCCGCCCCTCATCACCAAAACCGGCACCGCCAAACCCACGCGTAAAAAAGCCGCCTGACCGGATTGGCTTGATCCCTTCGTCCGTTGTGGTTTGATTGCACTTCCCGCCCCACCGGCGGACACGCAGCCTCGATAGCTCAATGGTAGAGCAGTTGACTCTTAATCAATTGGTTGAAGGTTCGAGTCCTTCTCGGGGCACTTTTTAGGTATGGCATGGGTATACATACTCAAGGGAACAAGCGGCCGACACTACATCGGTTCCACGGAAAATTTTGAGCAGCGCTTTGAGGCGCACTGTCGCGGGAACACATCGACGACGAAGCGGTTGGGCTATCCATTGATTCTGGTTGTCCGGCGGGAATATGCCGACAAGGCCGAGTCGGGGCGTGTGGAGCGGATGTTGAAAGCATGGAAGAACCCAAGCAAGGCGATCGTCTATTTGAAGGAATCGAGCAGCCCCGACTTCATCGGGGTTGGTTGAAGGTTCGAGTCCTTCTCGGGGCACACTTTAGGCATGGCACATGCAGATCAGGCCACGACCAGTGCGATTACGCACGCGACTGCCAGAATACTACCGATCCAGGATAGCAGGGCAGGGCGGTCGCCTTCCCATTTCCAGGCCATGGGGATGACCACCAGCGGGGCGGTGGCGACGATGGCGAGGACGAGCGCGCTGGGTGTCTGTGCCAATGCGGCCTGGTAGCAGCTGACGCCGAGCACGGGGCCGCAAAGGGCATTG
>CAZTYG010000222.1:0-4282 GCA_964617445.1 uncultured Blastochloridaceae bacterium | reverse complement strand
GATTTCGGAGAGACCCAGGATGGCTTCGGCATCGCCTTCCAACGGGGCGAGGCGCATAGCATCGGTCTCCCAACGGATTTCTTCGGTGCGGGCTTTTTGGACATCGGCTTCGAGGCGTTGAAGGAGAGGAGTGGGATCGCCGACGTCGAGGTCTTCGGGTTTGCGTCCGAGCATGACCGCGAGGACTTCTTTATATGCCGCACCGGCGGCCTCAGCCTCATCGCGGAGGCGACCGGACTCGTTTTTGAGGCTTTCGAGCGTGGCGGCGCGCTGGGTGCGGATTTCTGCACCGAGGGCGGAGACGTAACCGTTGACGATGGCACGAAGCTCGCGGGTGGCGGCTTCTTCGTCAAAAGAGACGTTAGAGACAACGATGGTCTGGGAGGATGCGTCCTGGGACATTTCCATGTTCCCGGCGGTGGCGCGGGCGGCATCGATGATGGGTTGGGGGTTGAGCCGGGCGGCGGCCTCGCCGCCGAGAACGGCCATCATGGCAGAATCGGCACGGTAAGCCTTGTCGATGAACTCGGGGTTGACCAGCTGGGAGCCGCGAATCCAGCCGAGTTCGGTGAGGCTCTGGTCGGAATCGCCGGCGTCGAGTGCGGCCTTCAGCGGGATGACAGCGGTGGAACGGTATTGGAGGGGCTGGGCGGCGACGATGACAAATGCGGAGATAAATCCGACCAGCGCGGCGACGGCGACCACCCATGATTTGTCATACCATGCCTGGATGAGAAAGAGGGGTGAGGCGGTGCGGGCCTTGCGGAGGCGGCGCAGTGCGGTGCCGTGATCGGGTGCGGGAGACGGCGCCGGGGCGGAGGGGTTTGCTTTGGTTGTTTGGGTTGGGTCGCTCATGGAATCAATCCAGAATCACTTCCGTGGCCTTGCCGGTGGAGAAAAATTCCAAGTCCATTTGATCGAGCATCGCAGGCTTGGGCAGCCCGACCAATTCGTACATCGCAGGAATCACCACACCGCGCAAGGTTTCATTGAGGTCGCGCCGGGGCACTTCGACCTCGCGCATGTCTTGGGTGTAATACTCGACAACGGTCTGGAAGGGCCTGCCCTCGCGTATCTTGAGGACAAGAAGGGAGGCGAGGGCGAGATCGGCCAGACCGGGGTGGCCGTCGGCTTCCTCGTCGGTTTTGAAGGCGGCGAGTTCCAGTCCGGCGGAGGGATGGGAACGGAGGCCGTAGAGATGGCCGTGAATGATGAGGCGGCGTTGGTCGATGGGGAAAACGGCGCGCGGGACCTCCGCATCCTGAGGCAGGAGGACATCGGCCCACGAATGGAATCCGGGGGTGCGTTTTTTGAGTGCGGCGAGGCGACGGCAGAAAGTGCGGAGGCGACGGGAGAGGTAGTTGGTGCCGTCGAAGTCATTTTTGGCGACCAGCCGGTTGAGGGTATCGGCGGCGACCATGTCGTGCATGGTGTTCCAGAGTTCTTTTTCGCCGTAGGCGGAGGCATCGGGCGCTTCGGGGTCCACGAGGGAATCGAGGAAAAGGCGGGTGATGCGGTGGAATTCTTCCGGGGGAGAATCGGCGCGGGCCGGCACGAAGCCGAGGAAGACGGCGGGCTGGGCACCATCAAGCCATTGCCGCCGCCAGCGGGCATCGAGCACGGCACAGCGCAACTCGTCGAGGGAAATAAAGAGGTCGCCAGGGAGATCGACGGTTTCGAGCTGGCGCAGATGGTGGCCGGTAGGTTGAAAGAGACCGGAGCCGCCGGTGGAGGGGACGGAGGGCGCGAGTGAAACCTCTGGGGACCAGGCCGGAGTCGGCGCGATGAAAGGATGGTCGGCGGCCGCAACCGCAACTGAGGTGGGGCGAGCAGGAGCTTTGCGATCAATAGCCTCGCGAAGGGTTTCGACAACAGCCTGGGGATTGCCGCCTTGACCGCGACGGGCTTGGTTGGCCAATGCGGCGATCGCGGTGAGAATGAGGTCGGCGTCGCCGCCGCTCTGGCGTGACTGCAACTGGAGCAGTTGGCTGCGGGTCATCGAGGCGGTGGCGTGGAGAGTCTGGACCTGGTCTTTGAGAATGGCGGCCTCCTGGCGACGGGCGGCCTCCTCGGCGCGGACGCGGGCCAGCTCGGACTCCAATTCGACGGTCTTTTTCGCCCGGATTTCCGCTTCGTGGCGATATTTCTCCACCGTATCCATCGCGCTTTGCCAGTCCTGCTCGTCCTCTTTGCCCAGATTGCCGAGACGAGCGACCTCCGCGCGGGCGTGGGCGAGGTCCTCCAGGAGTTTTTCACGCCCCGTGTCGGCGGCCTTGAGCCTGTCAAAGTCTTCCTGCAGCTGTGTGATCGCCCGGTCTTTGGCGGCGATCTCCTCGCGCAGAAGTTCGGCCTTGCCGCGCTCTTTGTCGGCTGCGAGTTGGAGAGTCTTGATCTCTTCGTTGCGGGCCTTGAGGGTTTCGGCGAGCTGGCCGGCGGCGTCTTGTTTGGCCTTCTGCAAGGCGGCCTGCAGTTGGTTTTTTTCGCCGCTGATGCGCTCCAGATTGGTGCGGGCGTCGGTCAGCAGGGACTCATGCGCGGCCTGGCGCTTCTGAAAGGACTGGAACTCCTTTTCCTTGGCTTCGAGCTGTAGAACGCGCATGGCCAACTCGGCTTTGGCGGAGGACTGGGCCTGGGCGTCCTCGCGGGTGGCGGCGAGGGTCTGTTCCAGCTTTTTACGCTGTTCCTGGAGGGAGTCGAGTTCACGGCGGCTGGAGCTGAGGCTGGTATTGAGAGACTCGCGGTCGGATTGGGCTTTTTCCAGGGCGGCCTCGCGGCGTGCCATTTCGCGCTGCTTTTCATCCAGCAACGCTGCGATCTGGGACTCGGCGGCACGGCGTTCGTCTTCGATTTTTTTCAGCAGGTTATCGCGCTCCTCCCGCAGCGCGGCGGCCTCGGCGGAAGCGGCCTGCGCGGTCTGCGCGGCCTTGCGAACAGCCTCTTCCAAGCGACCTTTGAGAATCTCGGTTTCGTAAAGGCGGGACTGGAACTCATCAGCCTCTTGGCGAACTTTCGCAGAACGGGACTCCAAAGCGGCTTTTTCGCCCTCCAGTTGGGCGGCACGCTTGCGCAGCGGGTCGATCTCAGCTTCGAACTCCTCGATGGCCTGCAACGCCTCGCGGCGGATTTCATCAGCAGCCAGCTTCGCCTCGGCGGCGGCTTTGTCCGCAGCCAACTTGTCGTGTTGCAGAGCTGTGAGTTTGGCTTCGGACTCTTCGATGGTGAGCAACGCGTCCTTGCGGATTTCGTCGCGTTCTTTTTCGACGGTCGCGAGGCGAGACTCCCATTCGGCAGCCTGCTTTTGGGCCTGGGCGAGTTCGTCCTGGGCACGGGTGATTTCCTGCCGGAATTGGTCCAACTGGTCCAGCAGACCGTGACCTTTTGGCGCATCTCCGGCGGTGCTTGTTTTTGTAGCTGACATAGTGAATTCTAATGTAAGACGGCGATTGTGACCGATTTACAAAAAATTCTAAAGTGAAAAATAGCGGGGAGTTGCGGGTGAAGTGGAGTTATTTTTACTGGAAGTTCGCGAAGGAACGCGAAGGTAGGAGAGGCGCCGGGAATACGAAAATTTTTACACCAATTCTGATAGCAATCAGGCATTCCCTAACAAGGCTCAAGCCTAAGCAGTCCCGTAACTCGCTACGTGTAGCTCCTTCCGCCTTCGCGTCCCTTCGCGACCTTCCTGTAAAAACTGCCTTTCCTGCCTTTACGGGGGTGGCCTGGCTCAGTAGCTCATGATCACGCCGAGGTGGGCGCGGGAGCCGAAGCGGGAGGGCTGGCCGCTGTCTTCCAGCTGGAAGCCGTAGTCAAACCTGAGGGTGAAGTAGGGATTGATGGCATAGCGCAGACCGGGGCCGAAGCTGCTGAGGGAGAAGCTTTCCTGGAAGCCGGGCAGAACCTCGTGTTGATACATTTGGGCGTAGTCAAAGAAGAGCAGGAACTGCAGTTGGTCCTGGGTAATACCGAGGTTGAACATGTCGTTGAGGCTGAAGGCGGGGGAACGGAGTTCGGCGTTGAAGATGACACCATTGTCGGCGTTGACCTCGCGTTCCTCGTAGCCACGAACGGTGGCGTAACCACCGGCTCCAAGCTGCTCGCTGACCAGCAGAACGCTGTCGGACACCTGGGCGGTGCCGCGCATCATCAGGCTCATGTCCCACGGAAGCTGCTGGATGCGCTCCAAAGCAAACCGGGCATAAAGATAATCCGCCTCAGCCAGGGCGCTGATGGTTTGGAAGACTTCGGTCTCATTGTGGCCGGAAATGCCGCCGGGCGAATAGAA